>NZ_JAKRNN010000022.1:0-75563 GCF_022346785.1 Pantoea sp. ACRSC | reverse complement strand
ATGGTGCGTGCGCTGAATAAAATAACGAAGGCTGGTATGCCAGAAAGCGTGCGTATTGCCTGAAAACCCGGTCAGCTACAGAGTCACTCGTCCTGAAGCTGATTTATTCAACAAAGCCGCGGGATTCATACAGCGGCCAGCCATCCGTCATCCATAGCACCACGTCAAAGGGTGACAGCAGGCTCATAAGACGACCCAGCGTCGCCATAGTGCGTTCACCGAATACGTGCGCAACAACCGTCTTCCGGAGCCTGTCATACGCGTAAAACAGCCAGCGCTGGCGCGATTTAGCCCCGACGTAGCCCCACTGTTCGTCCATTTCCGCGCAGACGATGACGTCACTGCCCGGCTGTATGCGCGAGGTTACCGACTGCGGCCTGAGTTTTTTAAGTGACGTAAAATCGTGTTGAGGCCAACGCCCATAATGCGGGCGGTTGCCCGGCATCCAGCGCCATTCATGGCCATATCAATGATTTTCTGGTGCGTACCGGGTTGAGAGGCGGTGTATGTGAACTGCAGTTGCCATGTTTTACGGCAGTGAGAGCAGAGATAGCGCTGATGTCCGGCGGTGCTTTTGCCGTTACGCACCACCCCGTCAGTAGCTGAACAGGAGGGACAGCTGATAGAAACAGAAGCCACTGGAGCACCTCAAAAACACCATCATACACTAAATCAGTAAGTTGGCAGCATCACCGCTTTACTCTTACTCCTTCGGGTTGTGCAGCGCCTGGCAGCAACGTTAGCGAACCCCTCAACATTTCATGCAACTATGCGCATCACTTTTGACACGGAAAAATATCTGGTTCGCCCTCGTTGTAAACATAAGTAAGAAGAGGTTCATACCAACCAGTTTCCACTAGTGTTGATATAGATAGCTCACTTATGTCTGGAAGATCGCTGTTCTTTATCTCTATGCCGCCTGTCTGACTGTGAGGAGTAAAGGATGCCTGTAAAAAATCTGCTGCCAAAACAACTATATCCGTCTCGTAACTCTGCCATTGCTTCAGGCATACTGGTGCTGTCGCTGCTATTCTGCAGTTCTGCCCTGACGGCAGGAACACCGATGTTCAATTCTCTGCCCCCTGAAACCGCCAGCCTTGAACAGTATCAGTGGCATAATCGCCCCGTTATTGTCTTTGCCCCATCTGAAAAAGATGCTGACTATATCAGGCAAATGGCCATACTGGAGAAAAGCAAAGCTGACTTAGCGGATCGCGATATCATCGTGCTGAGCGATACCACGCCTGCTGCCGGTGGCCAGCTCCGTTCGCAATTTAAACCCGACGGTTTTGAAGTGGTACTGGTGGGTAAAGATGGAGGGGTAAAAGTTCGTCAAACAACCCCGCTGTCTTCAGAAGAATTGCTCTCTACTATAGACAGGATGCCAATGCGTAAGGCTGATCTGCGTTAGTATTTTATATTACGCGGCAAGGGTATTGAACGCTGTTTATCAGACACAGGTTAATTGTCATTTAATAAAACAGTTAGCATCCCACCTTTGTTATAGAAAGAGGAATGGCTGAACAACACACTAATTAGCTTGTATGGAATTTACACAGTGACTAACCGGTAAATATTAATGCCTGGCTCTTTTAATTTGAACTCAGATTACGACACAGAGGGGAAATTTAATCGTGCAGCAACATAATAATAAAAGCCCCTGAGGAGAACCTCAGGGGCTTTGTTATCATCCGGAAGGATTAAAGCGCCATATCGTGCTGACTTTCAGCGGCTGCTTTTGGCTTCTGCGGTTGAGCCTGAGGAGAAGCCTGAGCGTCCTTCATCTGGATCACTGGCGGTTTTACCAGCTGCAGCGTTGCCGCCGTTTCATCCCAAACCTGCTGGGTTAGCGCAACGTTGCCGTTCAGTTTCTGTCCATAGCTAGGCACGATACCACGGATCTTGCTCTGCCACTCCGCCGACTTGAATTGCTCAGGGAACAACTCTTTCATCACGTTGATAGAGATAGGTGCTGCAGTAGATGCGCCCGGAGAAGCACCCAGCAGCGCAGCCAGGGTTTTCTGTTTATCGGTAACGATTTCAGTTCCCAGCTTAAGTACGCCGCCTTTTTCAGCATCCTTTTTGATGATCTGTACGCGCTGACCTGCCTGAATGAGTTTCCAGTCCTCTTTACGTGCGGACGGATAATACTCTTTCAGCGCCTCAAATCGATCTTCGTCACTTAACATCACCTGGCCGATCAGGTATTTCACCAGGTCAAAGTTATCAAGGCCTACGTCAGTCATAGGACCCACGTTTTTGGTCGTGGTAGTACTTAAGAGATCGAGGAAAGATCCGTTTTTAAGGAACTTGGTCGAGAAGGTAGCAAAGGGTCCAAACAGTACGACACGCTTACCATCCAGGAAACGCGCATCCAGATGGGGAACCGACATTGGCGGCGCACCCACTGAAGCCTGCCCATAAACTTTCTCTGCGTGTTGACGGGCAATCTCCTGATTTTCAGTTACCAGGAATGAGCCGCCGACAGGGAAACCTGCATAATTCTCAGCTTCCGGGATCCCGGTTTCCTGCAACAGTTTCAGGGCCCCACCGCCTGCGCCGATAAAGACATATTTAGCATCTACAGCGTGTTCTTTACCGCTTTTCACGTCGGTGATTGTGACGTGCCAGGAGTTATCGCTGTTACGCTTAAAGCCCGTAACTTCAGATGAGGTTTCCAGCTTGAAGTTATCGTCTTTTTTCAGGCTGCCAATCAGCTGGCGTGTAATTTCGCCATAGTTCACATCGGTGCCGACCGGCGTCCAGGTTGCAGCAACTTTCTGCTGCGGATCGCGCCCGGCAATAATCAGAGGAGCCCATTGCTTGATCTGATTCTGATCGGTAGAGAACTTCATCCCCTGGAACAATGTGGTTTGCTGCAGAGCATTATAACGTTTGGTCAGGTATTCAACGTTCTTGTCACCCCATACAAAGCTCATATGTGGCGTAGAGTTGATAAAAGAGTGTGGGTCGTTTAATACGCCACGCTTCACCTGTGATGACCAAAACTGGCGCGAAATCATAAAGGCTTCATTGATTTCAAGCGCTTTAGAAACATCAATCGAACCGTCTGGACGTTCCGGCGTGTAGTTCAGCTCCATATTGGCTGAGTGACCGGTACCGGCGTTGTTCCAGCCATTGGATGATTCGAGCGCAACACCATCCAGCTTTTCGACCATGAGTTGTTTCCAGTCAGGCTGGAGCTCTTGCAGTAACGTGCCCATTGAGGCACTCATGATACCGCCGCCAATCAGAAGTACGTCTGTTTTTTCGTTAGTCTCTTCAGCGTGTGCGACTGAACCCACTAACAGTGCGATAAGAGATAACGCAGGGAAAATCTTGTTTTGTTGCAGCATTATAATTAGTACTATTGAGGATTAATGAGTGAACCAATATTTTAACTTACTCACATTAACTTTTAAACACTCTTATAAACTACAGGAACAAAAATTTGACAATTTTTAATTTTAAAACTAAATAAATCAGCTTTTAATTAAAAAAACCGCCTTTATATTACCCAATATTGTTATCTGCTGCTGCAGCAAAAAAAACAGCCTGTCCGGAATCCAGGAAAAAACAACAAGCTGGGTTAGCACTACGATTTCCTTAGCAAAGGAAAAATAGTTTAAATCAAGACTCATACTAAAAATTATTATTTCATTGCAACTGACACTTTATGTCTGCATTGTGTTGGGAACGGGCTTCTCTTACTAAGTCAGTAATGATATAGCTAAAATATAGCGCCTTGAATAAAGCTTTATTTAAAATAAATAGCTATGTGCAATCAACTGCCTGCTACCATATTAAATTCAGACTTATAACGAGCTAGTCAATAAACTAACCAAAGCTGCTTATGCTATAAACTAAACGGCTCCTTTTCCTGCGCTAACCCTGCCTGGCCTCGCCAGTCGCCCGCTGCCCTCCCTGAACCTTTCAGATATCGCATAATTCTTGTCAACGACCGAAAAAAGGTGCGCCGGGTGTAGGAATTTTGCAGAGATGCGTCACGCCTGAAGCGTCACACCTTTCCCGGCATTTCATTTATTAAACCCCACCGACCTTTTGTAAAACAGGCAGCCTCTCGGGCAGGGCTTTATGCGCCGGTTACAGGAAAGTATTTGCACTACCTTTACCTGGCCTCAAAAACCCGTGGATAGCGAAAGTACCCTACTCCCCGCAGAGACGAATACGCGCTCGACTAAAGCAGGTACAGATGCGCACAGACAGCAAGCATTTCCGCACCAGCACCAATTCCTCTTGCATATCGGGCAGCAAAAGTTAATCTATATACAAACCATATACGTTTCATATAGGCCAGCCATGGGCATTGTTAAAATATCCGATCTGATGCATGAAAATCTCCGCGTCGCCAGCCAGGCGATGAGCCGCTCCATTAACGCGCAAGCCGAACACTGGCTAAAGCTGGGCATGCTGGCGGAGCTTTATCCGCACTTTACCCAGCAGGAGCTGGCGCAGCTGCTGATCAGGGTGGAACTGGAGCACGGCAGCGACCTGCGTCAGCTTATCTCCCCTGCCACACGCATTCCACAAGGAGAGGCACAGTGAAGAGAAGCGTAAAGATCCACACCCCGGAACAGATTGAGCTGGCGCGCGCGGCGGGTCACGCGGCGGCGCAGGTGCTTGCGATGATTGCGCCACACGTACAGCCAGGCGTCACGACGGAAGAGCTGGATGATATCTGCCACGACTTCATCATTAACGAGCTGAAGGTGATCCCCGCCAACATCGGCTATCAGGGCTATACGCGCACCACCTGCACCTCGGTGAACCATGTGGTATGTCACGGCATTCCCTCGGCGAAAAAGCTGAAAAAAGGGGACATCATCAATATTGATATCGGCATTATCAAAGATGGCTGGTACGGCGATACCAGCCGCATGTACTTTGTTGGCGAACCCTCGGTGCGTGCGCGGCGGCTGGTGGATATCACTTATCAGTCACTGGTCGCCGGGATTCACGCCGTGAAGCCCGGCGCGACGCTGGGCGATATCGGCGCGGCAATTCAGCGCGTCGCGGAGGGCGCCGGCTTTTCCGTCGTGCGCGACTATTGTGGTCACGGCGTCGGGCAGATCTACCATGACGAGCCGCAGGTCCTGCATTACGGCACGCCAGGGGAAGGACTGGCGCTTCAGCCAGGCATGATCTTCACTATTGAGCCGATGATCAACGCCGGTAAAGCTGGCACCAGCGTGCTTTCGGACGGCTGGACGGTAGTCACCAAAGATCGCTCGCTCTCGGCACAGTGGGAGCATACCCTGGCCGTGACGGACAGCGGATTCGATCTGCTGACGCCCTGGCCAGACGGCCTCGGCGACTATCCGGCGATTTAATGCGTCGACGACATTCTGCTTTAAGCCAGTGCTGCGCTGCACCATGGGATATCAGGAAAAGCCCTTTCTCGCGCAGCGCTGGAAAAAATATTTAGTTTTTTCATCGCATTAGAAAATGGCACACATCTTGCTCGACGAATTCCATCTTGTATACCAGTTGGAATTCAATCATGGCCTCTACCTTCGGATTTACGCTTCAGGACTGGCAACACCGCTACCAGCAGGACCCGCACTGCATCGGTGCGCTGCTGACGGCGCACCTCGACGCTCTCGATCGGCAGGATAACGCCTGGATCTGTCTCGCCTCCCCTGCGCAGTTACAGGCACAAATCGAACCGCTGTTGGCAAATTACCTGCGCAACCCGGCTGCGCTGCCGCTGTTTGGCGTGCCCTTTGCGGTAAAAGACAATATCGATGTAGCAGGCTGGCCGACCAGCGCCGCCTGCCCGACCTTTACCTACACCGCCGCTGAGGACGCCTTTGTGGTGGCGCAGTTAAAAGCAGCGGGCGCGGTGGTCATCGGCAAAACCAACCTCGACCAGTTTGCGACCGGTTTAGTCGGCACGCGTTCCCCGTTTGGCGCGGTAAGTAATACCTTTAATCCTGACTATGTCAGCGGCGGCTCCAGCTCCGGTTCCGCCTCGGTGCTGGCGCGCGGCCTGGTGGCCTTCTCGCTCGGCACCGACACCGCCGGTTCCGGCCGCGTGCCGGCGGGCTTTAACAATATCGTTGGGCTAAAGCCGACCAAAGGCTGGCTCTCCGCCCGCGGCGTGGTGCCCGCCTGCCGCCTTAACGACACCGTTTCCGTGTTTGCCTTAACGGTGGAAGATGCCTTCGCGGTCGCGACCGCCGCAGGGGGCTATGACGCCGGGGATGCCTATTCGCGCCGCAACCCCCATACCGCCCCTGCCAGCTTCAACGCGCAGCCCGCCTTTGCCATTCCCGCCGCGCCGGAATTCTTCGGCGACACCCAGGCGGAAGCGGCCTGGCAGCGCGCGCTGGAGCAGCTACAGGCGGGCGGCGCCACGCTGCACCCCATCGATTTCACCCCATTCCACCAGCTTGCTGAACAGCTCTACTACGGCCCGTGGGTGGCGGAACGCACCGCCGCGGTGGGCGAGATAATCAACCGTCCGGAAGAGATGGACCCGGTGGTGTACGGCATCGTCAGCAGCGGCCTGAAATATAGCGCCGTCGAGGCTTACCGGGCGGAGTATCTGCGCGCTGAACTGACGCGTCAGATCCAGCAAACAATGGCGCAGTTCGATGCCGTGGTCGTGCCGACCTCACCCACTATCCACACCCTGGAAGAGATGAAGCAGGAGCCGGTGCGCTACAACTCGCACTTCGGCACTTACACCAATTTCACTAACCTCGCTGACCTCAGCGCCTTAGCGCTGCCCGGCCCGTTCCGGGAGGATGGTCTGCCTGCAGGCATCACGCTTATCGCGCCGGCCTGGCAGGATCGCTCCCTCGCCGACTTCGGCCTGCGCTGGCAGCAGCAGATGGCGCTCTCCCCTGGCGCCACCGGCCAACCGCCGCGCGCCCGGCACGCGCCGCTGCCCCTCTCTGCCGATCACGTTCGCGTTGCGGTGGTTGGCGCACATCTCACCGGCATGCCGCTCAATTTCCAGCTCACCACGCGCAACGCGGTCTGGGTGGAAGAGACGCAAACCGCCAGCAACTACCGCCTGTTCGCCCTGCTTGACGGCCCAATCAAAAAGCCGGGCCTGCTGCGCAGCGACAGCGGTGCGCCGATCGCCGTTGAGCTGTGGGATATCCCGCTGGCGCGCTTTGGCGAATTCGTGGCCGAAATTCCGGCGCCGCTCGGCATCGGTTCGCTGACGCTGGCGGACGGCCGCGTTGTGAAAGGCTTTATCTGTGAACCGGCGGTGCTGGCGCAGGCGCTGGAGATCACCGAATTTGGCGGCTGGCGCAACTGGCTCGCCTCTCAGGGGAGTAAATAACCATGTTCAGCACCGTTCTGATCGCCAACCGTGGCGAGATTGCCTGCCGCGCGATTCGCACCCTGAAACGCCTCGGTGTGAAAAGCGTTGCCGTCTACTCCGATGCCGATCGCAACGCACGCCATGTCAAAGAGGCGGATGTGGCGATCGCGCTCGGCGGCGATAAAGCTGCCGACAGCTATCTGCGTATCGATAAAATTCTGGCCGCGGCGAAACAGAGCGGCGCGGAAGCGATCTGGCCCGGCTACGGCTTCCTCTCTGAAAGCCTGCCGTTTGCCGCCGCCTGCGAAGAGGCGGGTATCGCCTTTGTCGGCCCGACGGCGCAGCAGATTGGCGAGTTTGGCCTGAAACATCGCGCACGGGAACTGGCCGCTCAGGCGGGCGTACCGATGACGCCCGGCACGCCGCTGCTCAATTCGTTAGAGGAGGCGATCGGCGCGGCGGCACGCATCGGCTATCCGGTGATGCTGAAAAGCACGGCGGGCGGCGGCGGTATTGGTTTGACGCGCTGTGCGGATGAGGAGGCGCTGCGCAGCGCCTGGGAAAGCGTGCGCCGCCTCGGCGAACAGTTCTTCAGCGATGCAGGGGTATTTCTTGAGCGCTGCATCGATCGTGCCCGTCACGTTGAAGTGCAGATTTTTGGCGACGGCAGCGGCAAGGTGGTTGCGCTTGGCGAGCGCGACTGTTCGCTTCAGCGCCGTAATCAGAAAGTCGTGGAAGAAACCCCGGCGCCCCATCTTCCCCAGGCCACGCGCGAGGCCCTGCTGGCCTCCGCGGTGCGGCTGGGTGAACAGGTCAGCTACCGCAGCGCAGGCACCGTAGAGTATATCTATGACGCCGAACAGGATGCGTTTTACTTTCTTGAAGTCAACACCCGCCTGCAGGTCGAACATCCCGTAACCGAATGCGTCACCGGCCTCGATTTGGTGGAGTGCATGCTGCAGGTCGCGGCGGGCGACGCCATTGACTGGGCGCGCCTGCAGCAGCCGCCTGTCGGCGCGTCAATTGAAGTGCGCATCTATGCCGAAGATCCGCTGAAAAACTTCCAGCCCGCGCCGGGCACGCTCACCGGCGTCCTTTTCCCGGATGATGTGCGCGTGGATAGCGGGATCGACGTCGGCGCAGAGGTCTCCGCATTTTACGATCCGATGATCGCCAAACTGATTGTCCATGCAGAGACGCGCGACGCGGCGCTGGCGAAAATGCAGCAGGCGCTCGACGCCACCCAGCTGCACGGCATCGCCACCAACCTCGACTATCTGCGGCAAATCGTCGCCACCGACGCCTTCCGCAGCGGCAGCGTCTGGACCCGCTTTCTTGACGGCTTTACCCCGTCCGCCAGCGTAATAGAGGTGCTGCAGCCGGGCACCTTCAGCACTATTCAGGACTATCCGGGCCGCCTGGGCTACTGGGATATCGGCGTACCGCCCTCCGGCCCGATGGATGATTTTGCCTTCCGCCTCGCCAACCGGATTGTGGGCAACCACGACAGCGCCGCCGGACTTGAGTTTACCCTGCAAGGGCCGACGCTGCGTTTTCACAGCGATGCGGTGATTGCCCTGACCGGCGCCGACTGTCCGGCAACCCTGGATGACGTAAGCCTGGACTACTGGCGGCCCGTAGCGGTGAGCGCCGGGCAAACCCTGACGTTAGGTCGCGCACAGAGCGGCTGCCGCACTTATCTGGCGGTCCGCAATGGGTTCGACGTACCGGAATATCTGGGCAGCCGCTCCACCTTTTCGCTCGGCCAGTTCGGCGGCCACGCCGGACGCACGCTGCGCGTGGCCGATATGCTGCCCATCTCTCAGCCCCGGCTGGCGGCCTGCACCACACCCGCGCCGGTCAGCGCACCGCAGGCGCTCGATCCCGCGCTGGTGCCGCACTACGGCAGCGAATGGCGTATCGGCGTGCTCTACGGCCCGCACGGCGCGCCAGACTTCTTTACCCAGGCCGCTATCGATACGTTTTTTGCCAGCGACTGGCAGGTGCACTACAACTCCAACCGTCTTGGCGTGCGTCTGGTGGGGCCTAAACCGACCTGGACCCGCGCCAACGGCGGCGAGGCCGGGCTGCACCCCTCGAACGTCCACGACTGTGAATACGCCATTGGCGCGGTGAACTTCACCGGCGACTTTCCGGTGATCCTGACCCACGACGGCCCCAGCCTCGGCGGCTTTGTCTGCCCGGTCACCATCGCCAAAGCTGAATTGTGGAAAGTGGGTCAGGTTAAGCCTGGCGATCGCATTCGCTTCCATCCTGTCGGCGTGGACGAAGCGGTGGCGCTGGAAAAAGCGCAGGCTGCGTGCATCGCCACCCTTCGCAGCCATCACGCCGCCTCGTTTGCGGTGCCGTCGCTGGCGGCAACGGCGTCTGGCTCCGCCACGCTGCTGGCGGCGCTGCCCGCGACCGACACCACGCCGGCTGTCGTCTGGCGCCAGGCCGGCGACAAATATGTGCTGATCGAATATGGCGACAACGTGCTGGACCTGGCGCTGCGCCTGCGCGTGCATCTGCTGATGAATGCGCTGCGCGCCCGCGCCGTGCCCGGCATAGAGGAGTTATCGCCTGGGGTGCGCTCGCTGCAGGTGCGCTACGACAGCCTGATCCTCAGCCAGAAACAGCTGATGACTCTGCTGCTGGAGCTGGAGGCGGAACTTGGCGACGTCAGCGAGCTGAAAGTGCCGTCGCGCATCGTCTGGATGCCAATGGCGTTTGAAGACAGCGCCACGCTCGGTGCGGTAGAGCGCTATAAAGAGACGGTGCGCGCCAGCGCGCCCTGGCTGCCCAACAACGTCGACTTTATTCAGCGCATCAACGGTCTGGAGAGCCGCGACGCGGTGCGCGATACCCTTTTTGACGCCAGCTATCTTATCCTGGGCCTGGGCGACGTCTATCTGGGCGCGCCTTGCGCGGTGCCCGTCGATCCGCGCCATCGCCTGCTCAGCTCCAAATACAGCCCGGCACGTACCTTTACGGCGGAAGGCACCGTGGGTATCGGCGGCATGTACATGTGCATCTACGGTATGGACTCCCCCGGCGGTTATCAGCTGGTGGGCCGCACGCTGCCAATCTGGAACAAATTCCTCAGAAACGATCAGTTCGCGGCGGAGGAGCCCTGGCTGCTGCGCTTTTTCGATCAGGTGCGCTTCTATCCGGTCACGGAAGAAGAGCTTGTCCGGCTGCGCGATGACTTCCGCGAAGGGCGCGCCAGCGTGCGTATCGAAGAGACCCTGTTTGATTTCGCCGCCCATCGCCAGTTTCTGGCCGAAAACGCGGCGTCGATCAGCGCCTTTCGCCAGCGCCAGAGCGCCGCCTTTGAGCAGGAAGTGACGCGCTGGGCGCAGGAGGAGCAAGAGGCGCCGCTCACCAGCGAAGAGACGCTGACGATCGCCGAACCCGATGACCAGGCGCTGGCCGTGTGCGCCGATATGAACGGCAACATCTGGAAAGTGCTGGTGCAGCCGGGCGAGGCGGTAGAGGCGGGCCAGACGCTGATTATCGTCGAGGCGATGAAAATGGAGCTTCAGATTGTCGCGCCGCAGGCGGGCACGGTGAAACGCATCGCCTGCCAGGCTGGACGTCCGGTAAGTCCGGGCGATGCCCTGCTCTGGCTGGAATAAGGAGCGCAGATGAATCAACGCCCGCGCAGCAAAGGCCGCCCGGAAGCCCTGGCGGAAAAAGTGTACCAGGCGCTAAAGCAGGACATCTTTGCCTTCCGCCTGATGCCCGGCGACCGCTTCAGCGAAAACGAGATCGCCGAGCGGCTGGAGGTGAGCCGCACGCCGGTGCGCCAGGCGCTGTTCTGGCTGGCGCGCGAAGGCTATGTCGACGTGTGGTTCCGCAGCGGCTGGCAGGTGAAGCCGTTTGACTTCGAATACTTCGAGGAGCTGTACGATTTTCGCACCGTTATCGAGTGCGAAGCGGTGCGCCGCCTGTGCGCCCTGCCGCCGCTCGCCTGCGCGGAGATGCTCGACGCCCTGAAGCGCTTCTGGATTGATGATCCACGCCCTGAAGAGGGCAACACGGTATCGGCCCAGGACGAGGCGTTTCATATGGCGCTGGTGGCGGCGGCGGGCAATCAGGAGATCGCCCGCGTCCACGCCGAGTTAACCGAAAAAATTCGCATCATTCGGCGTCTCGACTTTACGCGCGACGATCGGGTAGAGGCGACATACCGTGAACACGCTCAGATTTTACGGGCGATTTTTCAGCAAAAAACCGAGGAGGCGCAGCGCATTCTGACCGATCACATCGCCGTGAGTAAGGCAGAGGTAAGAAAGATCACTTTGCATATGTTACAGCAGGCCCGGCTTCAGGTTACTGAATAATAAAACCATTACACTTTAGAGGGTTACTGATGAAAAGACGTTCATTGCTTAAGGCTTTTGCGCTCTCCGCCACCGTAGCCAGTCTGGGCTTTGCCTTCGGGGCGCAGGCGGCAGAGACCATTAAAGTCGGCATATTATCTTCGCTTTCCGGCACCATGGCGATTTCAGAAACGCCGCTGAAAGATATGGCCTTGATGACCATTGACGAAATCAATGCCAGCGGCGGCGTGCTGGGCAAAAAGCTGGAGCCGGTGGTGGTCGATCCAGCCTCCAACTGGCCGCTGTTTGCGGAGAAAGCCCGCCAGCTGCTGACGCAGGACAAGGTCGCCGCGGTGTTCGGCTGCTGGACTTCGGTTTCGCGCAAATCGGTGCTGCCGGTGTTTGAAGAGCTGAACGGCCTGCTGTTCTATCCCGTGCAGTATGAAGGCGAAGAGATGTCGCCAAACGTGTTCTATACCGGTGCCGCCCCCAACCAGCAGGCGATCCCCGCCCTGCAGTACCTGATGAGCGAAGATGGCGGCAGCGCTAAACGCTTCTTCCTGCTGGGCACCGATTACGTCTATCCGCGCACCACCAACAAAATCCTGCGCGCCTTCCTGCACAGCAAGGGCGTTCAGGATAAAGATATCGAAGAGGTCTATACGCCGTTCGGATACAGCGATTATCAGACCATCGTATCCAATATCAAGAAGTTCTCCGCCGGGGGGAAAACCGCGGTGATCTCCACTATCAACGGCGACTCCAACGTGCCTTTCTACAAAGAGCTGGCGAATCAGGGCATTAAAGCCACCGATATTCCGGTGATCGCCTTCTCCGTGGGCGAAGAGGAGCTGCGCGGCATCGATACCAAACCGCTGGTCGGTCAGCTGGCAGCCTGGAACTACTTCGAGTCGGTGGATAACCCCACCAACGCGAAGTTTGTCGCCGATTACCGCGCCTATGCCAAAGCGCACAACCTGCCGAACGCAGGCACGGTAGTGACCAACGATCCCATGGAAGCGACCTACGTCGGTCTGCATATGTGGGCGCAGGCGGTAGAGAAAGCGGGCACCACCGATGTCGATAAAGTGCGCGCGGCGATGGCGGGCCAGACCTTTAAGGCGCCGGACGGCTTCACCCTGACCATGGATAAAACCAACCACCATCTGCATAAGCCGGTGATGATTGGCGAAGTCGAGGAAAACGGACAGTTCAACGTGGTGTGGCAGACCGAACAGCCGATCCGTGCGCAGCCGTGGAGTCCCTATATCGCCGGAAACGACAAGAAGCCCGATTATCCTGAGAAATCAACGAAATAATACTCTGCCCTTCAGCATGCTGAAGGGCGCTTAGCGATACTCTGAGGGCGGTATTGATGAACTTCAAATCCTTTATTTGTGGTCTGCTGCTGTTGCTGCTGCCCTGGCTGGCGCAGGCGGGGGATGGTGCTGACTTCGCTGCCGCCAGCCGCGCCGGGCAGGCCACGCTGCTGCAACAGTGGGCCGCCGCGCCGCAGGCCAGCCGCGTACCGCTGCTGCAGGCGCTGCGCAGTGAGAGCGTGGTGATTGACCAGAAAAAACAGCCGTTCAGCAAGCAGGATGACAAATTTATCCCGCTCGACAGCGCGACGCAGCCCAGCGGCGAAACCAAAAAGCTGTTTATGAACAATCGGCTGCGCGTGCTGATCGCTGGCGCGCTCGCCGCCCACCAGCTGGTGAGCGACGATGCGGCTGTCCGCCTGCGCGCCGCGCAGCAGCTGCAAAACGATGCGGCGGCCGATCAGCTGCCGCTTATCCAACAGCGCCTCGCCGCGGAGAAAGATGCGCGGGTGCATGCAGCCTTAGCGATGGCGGTTGCCAGCCTGCAGCTCGCCAGCCCGGACGCCGTCGTGCGCCTCAACGCCGTCACGCTGCTGGGAGAAGGAAGCGATCCCGGCGTGCAGGGGAGCCTTGCGCGCCTGACCCTTCCCGGCAACGAACCCGATGCGCAGGTCCGCGCCGCCGCGGCCGCCAGCCTGCAGCAAATCAAACACCGTCTGATGTGGGGCGACCTGTTCGGCCAGGCCTTTACCGGCCTGTCGCTGGGTTCGATCCTGCTGCTGGCTGCGCTGGGGCTGGCGATCACCTACGGCCTGCTCGGCGTAATCAATATGGCGCACGGGGAAATGCTGATGCTGGGGGCCTACGCCACCTGGTTTGTGCAGAACCTGTTCCAGCAGTTCGCGCCGCAGTGGCTGGCGTGGTATCCGCTGCTGGCGCTGCCGGCGGCGTTTCTGCTCACCGCAGCCATCGGTATGCTGCTGGAGCGCGCTATTATCCGCCACCTCTATGGCCGACCGCTGGAGACCCTGCTCGCCACCTGGGGCATAAGCCTGATGCTGATCCAGCTGGTGCGCATGCTGTTTGGCGCGCAGAACCTGGAAGTTGCCAACCCCGGCTGGCTCTCAGGCGGCCTGCAGGTGCTGCCTAATCTGGTGCTGCCCTACAACCGCCTTGCGGTGATCCTGTTTGTCTTTGCCGTGCTCGGCCTCACCTGGCTGCTGCTAAACAAAACGCGCCTCGGGCTGAGCGTGCGCGCCGTTACCCAAAACCGCGCGATGGCCGACTGCTGCGGCGTGCCCACCGGACGCGTCGATATGCTGGCGTTTGGCCTGGGTTCCGGCATCGCCGGGCTTGGCGGCGTCGCGCTGTCGCAGCTCGGCAACGTTGGCCCGGAGCTTGGCCAGGGCTACATTATCGACTCCTTCCTGGTGGTGGTGCTGGGCGGTGTAGGCCAGCTGGCGGGAACCGTGGTCGCCGCCTTCGGGCTCGGCATTCTTAACAAAGTGCTGGAACCGCAAACGGGGGCGGTGCTGGGCAAAATTCTTATCCTCGTGCTGATCGTGCTGTTTATACAGAAACGGCCGCAGGGCCTGTTCGCCTTTAAAGGGAGGGTAGTTGACTGATGAGCCAGCCTCTGACCTTAACCCTGACGCGCAACGCGCCGCGCCTTAGCATCAGCCTGGGCATCCTGATTACCCTGCTGCTGCTGGTGATGCCGTTCTGCGCGCTGCTGCCCGCCAGCCACCCGCTGGCGATCTCCACCTATATCCTGACGCTGGTGGGCAAAATTCTCTGCTACGCCATTGTCGCCGTGGCGCTGGATTTAGTGTGGGGCTATGCCGGCTTATTGTCGCTCGGACATGGGCTGTTCTTCGCGCTTGGCGGCTACGCCATGGGCATGTATCTGATGCGCCAGGCGGCGGGCGAAGGCCTGCCCGCTTTTATGTCGTTTCTGTCATGGGACGCGCTGCCGTGGTTCTGGGCAGGCACCCAGCATTTCGCCTGGGCGCTCTGCCTGATCGTGCTGGTGCCGGGGCTGCTGGCGCTGGTGTTTGGCTTCTTCGCCTTTCGCTCAAAGATCAAAGGCGTCTATTTCTCCATTATGACCCAGGCGCTGACCTACGCAGGCATGCTGCTGTTTTTCCGTAACGAAACCGGCTTCGGTGGCAACAACGGCTTTACTGGATTTTCTACCCTGCTCGGCTTTAATGTCACCGCAACCGGCACGCGCATTGGGCTGTTTATCGCCACCGTGACGCTGCTGCTGTGCAGTCTCGGCACTGGCTTCGCGCTGGCGCGCAGCAAGTTTGGCCGGGTGCTGACCGCGGTGCGCGATGCGGAAAACCGCCTGATGTTTGTGGGCTACGATCCGCGCGGCTTTAAGCTCTTCGTCTGGACCCTTTCGGCGATACTGTGCGGGCTGGCTGGCGCGCTCTATGTGCCGCAGGTCGGCATCATCAATCCAGGCGAAATGTCGCCAACCAACTCGATCGAAGCCGCCATCTGGGTAGCGCTGGGCGGCCGCGGCACCCTGATTGGTCCGCTGCTGGGCGCTGGGATCGTAAACGGTGCCAAAAGCTGGTTCACCGTCTCCTTCCCGGAATACTGGCTGTTCTTCCTGGGCCTGATATTTATCCTCGTCACGCTGCTGCTGCCGCGCGGCGTAATTGGCCTGCTGCGCCGGAGGCATGATGACTGATATCCCCTTTACCCAGCCCCGCCCCACCGATCGTCATCGCGATCGAAGCGACCCGATGCTTCAGCTGGAGAAAATTAACGTCTCATTTGATGGTTTTCATGCCCTGACCGATTTATCGCTGCAGATTGGCGCGGGCGAACTGCGCTGCGTAATCGGCCCCAACGGCGCGGGCAAAACCACGCTGATGGATGTGATCACCGGCAAAACCCGCCCTGACAGCGGACAGGTACTCTACGACCAGGATAGCGATCTGACGCGCCTGTCGCCGGTTGAGATCGCCCGCGCTGGCATCGGCCGCAAGTTTCAGAAACCCACGGTATTTGAAGCGCTGACGGTGTTTGAAAATCTGGAAATTGCGCTGAAAAACGATAAGTCGGTATGGGCCAGCCTGCGGGCAAAGCTGAGCAGCGAGCAGCAGGACCGCATCGACGAGGTGTTGCAACTGCTGCGGCTCAGCGGCGAGCGTCAGCGCAGAGCGGGGCTGCTCTCCCACGGCCAGAAGCAGTTTCTGGAAATCGGTATGCTGCTGGTGCAGGAGCCGCATCTTCTGCTGCTCGACGAACCGGCGGCGGGCATGACCGACGCGGAAACCGAGTACACCGCCGAGTTGTTCCGCAGCCTGGCGGGTAGGCACTCGCTTATGGTGGTCGAGCACGATATGGGGTTTGTAGAAACCATCGCCGATCGCGTCACCGTGCTGCATCAGGGCCAGGTGCTGGCAGAGGGATCGTTGCGCGAGGTACAGGCGGACGATCGGGTTATCGACGTTTATCTGGGGCGCTGAGATGCTGCAAGTTTCTGAACTGAATCAATATTATGGTGGAAGCCATATCCTGCGCGGCCTCTCCTTTGAGGTGAAGCCGGGCGAGATTACCTGCCTGCTGGGGCGCAACGGCGTGGGAAAAACCACGCTGTTAAAATGCCTGATGGGGCTGATCCCGGCGAAATCTGGCGAGATCCGCTGGCACGATAAGGTGATCAACAGCCGTAAACCGCACCAGCGCGTGCAGGCGGGCATCGCCTGGGTGCCGCAGGGGCGTGAAATTTTCCCGCGCCTGACGGTAGAAGAGAATCTGCTGATAGGCCTGGCCCGCTTTTCTGGCGCGCAGGCCAGAACGGTGCCGGATGAGATCTATCAGCTGTTTCCTGTCTTGCGGGAGATGAAAGCCCGACGCGGCGGCGATCTCTCGGGCGGACAGCAGCAGCAGCTGGCCATTGGCCGGGCGCTGGCCTGTAAGCCGCAGCTTTTAATCCTCGACGAGCCGACGGAAGGGATCCAACCTTCGGTGATCAAGGAGATCGGCGAAGTCATTCGCCAGCTGGCCGGCAGAGGCGAGATGGCGATTCTGCTGGTGGAGCAGTTTTATGATTTTGCCGCAGCGTTAGCGGATAGCTATCTGGTTATGTCGCGCGGCGAGATTATACAGCGCGGCGCTGGTGCCAGCATGGCGGCAGAGGGCGTCAGAAACCTCGTCGCGATTTAACCCCTGTGCAGGCGGGGATCTCCCCGCCTGGCGGGCCGTCGCGTAAAAGGCGCAGGTCGCGTTCTCCCCCTTTCACCCCTTCAGGCTCACCCCTCCTGCCCGTTACAAAAACGCATCAGCCCCTTTTTCGTGCCAGGCTTACCAGACGTTCATGAAAACAAGGGGAAAAGAGTGAGCAATAAACTGGCTTTTATTACCGGGGCATCAAACGGCATCGGCTTCGAACTGGCGAAGCTTTTCGCTAAAAACGATTACGATATTATTGCCGTCGCCAGAAATGAAGAGAAGCTAAATAACGCCTGTGAAGCGCTGCGGGAATTTGGCGGCCGCGTACAGCCTTACGCCGCCGATCTCAGCCGCTATGAAGAGATTGAGACGCTTAAGAAGAAAGTCGACGGCCTCGGCAGAGATATCGATGCGCTTGTTATCAACGCCGGTCAGGGTCTGGGAGGAGGCTTTATCGGCGGAACAGCGCTGGAAAAAGAGCTTCAGCTTATCAGGCTGAATGTGGATTCTTATGTCCATCTGTCAAAGATTTTTCTGCCCGATATGATTCAGCGCGGCGTCGGCCACGTTCTGATGACCTCCTCAGTTTCAGGGACGACGCCCGTTCCTTTTGAGGCGGTTTATGGCGCGTCTAAGGCTTTCGTCAACTCCTTTTTCTGGGCGATTCGCAATGAACTAAAGGGCAGCGGCCTGAATATGACCCTGCTGATGCCCGGTGCCACCGAAACGAATTTCTTTAAAAATGCGGGTCAGAGCGACACCGCCGTTGGCGCGTCGCAGCCGACGAAACCCGAAGAGGTCGCGGAGCGCGCCTGGTACGCGCTGATGAGCGGTCATGAATACGTTTACGGCAGCGATGAGGCCGAACATGAAGGCGACGTGCTTAACCGTCTGCAAAGTGAATCTCAGAAGGCGCAGCGCCACCGTATGATTTCAGAACCGGGATCGGCCAGCAAAAAATAACCCTTTCCCCGATCGCAGGCCCCCTCTTGCTTAGTTAAGGCTGCGGCGCATCGCAGCAATAAGCGGTCTGGCGCTCTGTGGCGCAAAAGGTCGCCGGTTGCGCCCCGCTAGCGGCAATCGGCGCCTCACTCTGCCCTTACGCCGGCTGCCAGAGACGCACGCCGTTGCGCCCGGCGCGTTTTACCTGGTAGAGCGCTTCATCGGCGTGACGCAGCCAGTGATGGATAGAATCCGCCTTGCTGGCCGGCGCGATGCCGATGCTCACGGTGCAGGAAAAATCAGCCGAGGCGGGCAGACGGAGCTGCGCGATACGATCCTTCAAGGTTTGCGCCAGCGTCAGAATGCCCGCGTCCTGGGCATCACGCACGATAACGCACAGCTCGTCGCCGCCGAAGCGCGCCGGAATATCCTCAATGCCGACGCCGTCGCGCAGCAGCGCAGAGATCTCCGCCAGCAAAAAATCCCCCGCTTCATGGCCGAAACTGTCGTTAACCGCTTTAAAATGATCGACGTCAATAAGCATCAGCCAGGCAGCGCTTTCCCCACGGCGGGTGCGCAGAAACTCGCTCTCCAGACGGCGTTCAAACAGCCGCCGGTTGGGGATTTTCAGCCCCGGATCCATCAGCGCGATACGCTCCAGCTCGCGATTTTTCAGGCGCAGGCTCAGCGTCAGATTATAGGAGACCACACTTAACGCCAGCAGATAGAAGGTCGCGAGCGGCAGCGACAGCCACACCGTGCGGGTGCTGAAACTCATATTCACCGGCGCGCCCTCCAGCGCCCACACCAGCGCAAAAGCCACCAGAAACGCCCGCAGCGCGGCAATAAGCTGCGCCCAGCCGCCCGCTGCGTAGCGATCCGCCACCAGAATCGCCATGATCACGAACGACGGCAGCGGGCTAATCGCCATTACCGCAATCCAGACGCCGCCAAAGGCGGCGTCCAGCGTCAGGCTGGCGCGCTCGCGACCGGTAGGATCGTCCGAGGCGAGCGCCAGCCGCCACGCCAGCCAGGGCCAGAAAAAGGCGTTAACAAACAGCAGCGCGCAGATGCTCAGGCTTGTTCCTGACTCCATTAATACCGACAGAATGGGATAGAAGCAGAGAATCGTGCCCAGCTGTCGCATAGCAAACATGCGCCTGACAAATCGTGTCGAGCGCAACTTCAGATGCCTGTCATCAGGAGAATAATAATTCATTAAATCAGTAAGAAGAGGCGGGATGGTTCAGGCATTTTATCGGGATTTGATTTAAATCGGTGAATTTTTTTAGGAATTTTCTGCATGAATTATTCTTGACATAAAAATTTCTTTTTTTGTCATTACTTATTGAGCGATATTGCTTTGCGCTTATTCCTCCCCTGGATTATCTCTGCCTCACGCTTTATTACCGTTATCCTCAGCCGCGTCGGAGTCTGGTCACTTTTTTCACCGGTAAATGAAAAGTGAAACTGTTCACGCAAACAGAGTTATCACGCAGGGATCCTCCTGCCGGCACGCCAGGGCTGGCATAAGTTTTTAGTAGAAGTGTAAATCGGCTATCACCCCCGCTGCTGCTATGTTAAATAAGGCTTTTTTTAGCGGGAGTCTGGCATGTCTGCATACTTACTGGTTTCGCTTATGGCGCTCTGCATCGCGCTGGGATTCTTAATCACGGGCGTTAAGCGCCAGCAGAAAAACCTGCTGACGCGAGCGGGCGTCTATGCGGTGGTGGCTGTGGTACTGCTTATCCTTGGTCTGGTGATGAATTAGTTCAGCAGTCCGGCATATATCTCGAAATTCTCCTCATCGAAGCAGACGACGATCACCTCTTCCAGCGCGGGATTGTCCGCCAGCGCCTCGCGCATCGCCGCCAGCGCAATCTCAGCCGCCTTCTGCTTTGGAAAGCGGTAGATGCCGGTGCTGATGCTGGGAAAGGCGAGCGTTCTGATATCGTGCTGGCGCGCCAGCGCAAAGCAGCTCTGATAGGCGCGCTTTAGCAGCTCCGCCTCTTTTTGACTGCCGCCGTTCCAGACCGGCCCGACAGTATGGATCACATAGCGCGCGGGCAGTTTGCCTGCGGTAGTGATCACCGCGTCGCCGGTATGACAGCCGCCCTGACGGTTGCGAATGATTTTGCACGCCTCCAGTATCTCCGGCCCGCCGGCGCGGTGAATCGCGCCGTCCACGCCGCCCCCGCCGAGCAGCGAGCTGTTCGCCGCGTTAACGATAGCGTCAGCCTCAATTTTGGTAATATCGCCCGCCACCAGCCTGATCTTCTCTGTCATCGTAAGCTCCTTATCCTTTTTCTTTAGTCTAGTCGCGTCGGCTAAAGGGCATGAGACAAAGCGCGCATTTACTGCGACGGCAGCGAGTAGCGCGTCATCGGTGCCATCTGGCTGATAAGCTTATTGTCCAGCATATAGCGGGCAAAAGCCTGATAGCGCGCCGCGTCGAATCGGCCGGCATCGCTGGCGAACAGCGGCAGCGTCGCCTGCCACGCCTGATGGTTAAGCGGCGTGTCGAGTTCCGGGTAAGCGCGGATAAATGCCTGCCAGACCGCTTGCGGATGCGCGCGCAGGTAAGTAACCCCCTCGTTCAGCCCGTGAAGAAACTTGCCAATGCGCGGATCGGTCGCCGCCGTATTAGCGTTGGCCAGCAGGATCAGTTCGTCATAGGCGGGCACCCCGTGATCTTCCGGCTTGAACGTCAGGGTATCCGCGCCCTGCTGCTTAAGCTCCAGCAGCTCATAGTTGCGATAAATGGTCATCGCGCCGCTGATTTTGTGGCTGAGCAGCGCCGAGGCGGCATCCATATTGAGGTTGATCAGCTTTACCTTATCGACGTCCACGCCCGCTGACCTGAGCATGGTCTGGATGGCGACATCTTCAAAGCCGGGAATAGCGTAGCCGAGCGTTTTTCCCTCGAAATCTTTTAGCCTGTGGATATCGCTGCTTTTCAGCGCGGTCAGGGTGTTGAGCGGCTGGTCGATCAGCGTGCCGACGCGGATCGCCGGTACCCCTTTATCCACCAGCGTATAGAGCTGCGGCTGGTAGCCTACGGCGAGGTCCGCCTTCCCTGCCGCAAGCAGCAGCGGCACCGAGGCGGAGTCCGCCGGCGCAATCATCTCGACGTCCAGCCCCTGACGCGCAAAGGCGCCGCTCTCTTTGGCGGCAAAGATCGCCGCATGGTTGGGATTAACGAACCAGTCGAGCAGCAGGCGCACCTTCTGCGCCGCCTCGGCGGGCGCGGCCGCAGCGATCAGCAGCGCCGCCAGCATCAGCATCACTTTTTTCACGATTATTCCTTATGCAGAGTAGAGAAAGCGGCGGCGCAGCAGCGCGACAACGCCGGATAACAGCAGCGCCAGCAGCATTAACAGCGCCAGCGCGGCGAAACTGAGCGGCGTGTCGAGACGCGCGCTGGCGTGCATCATCAGATAGCCAAGCCCTTCGCTGGCGCCGACCCATTCGCCGATCACCACGCCTACTGGCGCGAGGATCGCCGCCATCTGCAGGCCGGAAAAGAAGTTCGGCAGCGCGGCGGGCCAGCGCACGTGCAGAAAGAGCCGCAGCCGCGATCGGTTCATGGTCTGTGCCAGCTCCAGCCAGCCGGGCGGCGTGCGACACAGCCCGTCAAACAGCGACAGACAGAGCGGGAAAAAGACGATCAGCGCCGCGACCAACACTTTGGAGGCGACGCCGAAGCCGAGCCACAGCACCAGCAGCGGCGCCAGCGCGAATACCGGAATGGTCTGGCTGGCGGCGACCAGCGGAAACAGCAGGCGGCGTAGCAGCGGGCTGGCGGCCATCGCGATCGCCAGCAGCACGCCCGCGCCGCCGCCCAGCAGCAGCGCCAGCGCAATCTCGCCGAGGGTATAGAGGGCGTGATGGGCCAGCAGAGCGTGCTGTTGCCGCAGCGCCTGCCCCACCGCCTGCGGAGAGGGCAGCATAAATGCGGGCACGCCGCTGTAGCGCGCCAGCTGCCACGCGCCGCCGACGATCGCCAGCAGCCAGGCCAGGCTTAGCAGGCGCTTAATCATGGCTGAGCAACTGAAACAGCTGGCTTTGCGCCCGCAGGATCGCCTCTGACTGCGCCGAGCGCGGCACCTCGCCATCGGGGGCGGGCACGTCGCGGACGCGCAGCGGCACATCCTCCAGCAGCCAGATATCATGCGCCAGGCGGCACGCCTCGAGCGGATCGTGCGTCACCAGCAGCAGCGTTCTACCGCGCAGCAGCCCGGCGGTCAGGCTCTGCAGACGGAGTCGGGTCATCACGTCGAGCGCGGCGAACGGCTCATCCATCAGCACCACCGGGCGATCCTGATAGAGGGTGCGCGCCAGCGCGACGCGCTGGCGCATGCCGCCGGAGAGGGAATCGGGCCGCGCATCCCCCAGCCCGGCGAGGTCAACCTGCGCCAGCAGCGCCTCGGCGCGTTTGCCGTCGGGCCGCTGACCGTTGAGCCGTGCGCTGAGCATGACGTTGTCGCGCACCGACAGCCAGGGATAGAGATCGTCACGCTGCCCCATCCAGGCGACCTGCTGCGACAGCGCCCCCGGCAGCGAACTGCTGACGCCTCCCTGCTGCGGCGTCGACAGGCCCGCCGCCAGTCGCAGCAGCGTGCTCTTGCCCGCGCCGCTGCGGCCCAGCAGCGCGTTGGTTTTGCCGCCGCGCAGCCGCAGGCTAAAGCGCGCGCAGAGGGGTTTGCTCTGCCAGCCGAAGGTGACGTCGTCGAAGAGAATATCGGGGCCGCACGGCGTCAGGCTCATAGCTGGTTTGCCGCGATAATCGCCAGCTGGCTGACGCCGCGCTGCGCCAGCGCGTCCGCCGCCTTCGCCGCCCGAATGCCGCTGGCGCATACCAGCACCACGCGCCGACCGACCGGCGGCTGCCATGTAGCGATCGCCTCAGGCAGCAGCCGCTCGACCTGCGCCGCCACGCTGTGCGGCGCTTCCGCCAGGCTGCGCAGCTCAAGGATACAGTCATCGTCACGCAGCAGATCGCGATCGATAAAGGGAACGGCGGGCTGCGTCGGCTCCTGTGCGTCGTCAAAGCGAAAGGCGCGGAAGTGCCACTGGCTAAAGTCGCAGTTCACCAGGCTACCGAGCGGCGACGGCGTCAGGCCAAGCAGCACGCTGAGCGCCATCTGCGCCTGCATCGCGCCCAGCGTTGCCACCGCCGGCCCCATAACGCCCGCGGTCGCACAGCTGGCGGCCGAGGCGGGCAGCCGCGGAAACAGGGCACGATAGCCCGGCGCGGTGCCGCAAAAGCCACCGACATAGCCCTGCCGTCCCAGCACCGAGGCGCTGATCAGCGGAATATTGCGCAGCTGGCAGGCGTCGGAGAGCGTATAGGTCACGGCGAAGCTGTCCGCCGCGTCGATCGCCAGGTCCACCTGCGACAGCGCCTGCCCGACGGTACTGGCGCGCAGCGCCTGCTGCTGCGCCTCGGTGATGCAGTCGCGGTTGCGCGCGGCCAGCGCACGCGCGGCGCAAAACGCCTTAGGCTGGCCAACATCCTCCTCGGTGTAGAGCGTCTGGCGATGCAGATTGTGCAGCTCCACCCGGTCAGGGTCCCAGATGCGCAGAAAGCCGACGCCCGCCCCCGCCAGCAGCGGCAGCAGCGCCGATCCCAGCCCGCCCGCGCCGACCACCAGCACGCGCGCGGCGCGCAGCCGCCGCTCTCCCGCCTCGCCGATTTCCGGCAGCATCTGCTGCCGCTGATAACGATTCATCATCTTGTCCTGTTAGCTGAGCTGCGCCAGACCAAACACTGGCGTTGACGCGGCGGCCATATCGCGCCGCTCCATCAGGCCCGCCTGATGCGCCTGATGCCCCGCGCGGATCGCATCCGCGAAGGCGCCCGCCATCGCCGCCGGATCCTGCGCTTTCGCCACCGCGGTATTGAGCAGAATGGCGTCAAACCCCATCTCCATCGCCTGCGCCGCCTGGCTCGGCGCGCCGATACCGGCGTCAATCACCAGCGGCACCCCGCTGAACCAGGCGCGGAAGCTGCGTAGCCCTTCGATATTGCGCAGCCCCTGACCAGAGCCGATGGGCGCGCCCCAGGGCATCAGCACTTCGCAGCCCGCCTCCAGCAGCTTTTCGCCGACAATCACATCCTCGGTGGTATAGGGAAAAACCTGGAAGCCGTCCGCGCAGAGAATGCGTGCCGCCTCTACCAGCGCGAAGGGATCGGGCTGCAGCGTGTCGGCGTTGCCGATCACCTCCAGCTTTATCCAGGGGGTGTCGAAGAGTTCGCGCGCCATATACGCCGTGGTCACCGCCTCTTTCACGCTGTGGCAGCCAGCGGTATTGGGGAGCACGCGGCGGTTGAGCTGGCTGAGCAGATCGCGAAACGCGCCGCCCTGGCTGCCTTCGCGCCGCAGGCTGACGGTGATGATCTCCGCCTCCGCAGCGCAGATCGCCTGCTGCAAAACAGCGGGCGACGGGTAGCCAGCGGTGCCAAGCAGAAAACGCGAACGGGGAACAAAGCCGTAGAACATGGTTTAGCCTCCCTGCATCGGCGACAGCACTTCGAGACGGCACCCCGCCTCTAGCCGCTGGCTCTTATACTGCGCGCGCGGCAAAAACTGGCCGTTATAGGCGCTGGCGACGCAGGCGGCGTCGATCTGCCGCTCCTGCAGCAGCGCGGCGACCGTCGCCGCCTCGGTTTCCACTCGCTGACCGTTAAGTTCGATTTGCATGATTCGACTCCTGACTAAGCAGTTGTATAAGCTGCTGCGCCATGGCGGGCGCAAGCAAAAAACCGTGGCGGTACATGCCGTTAAGGGAGAAAACGCCGTCGCGGTAGCGCACTTCGGGCAGGTTATGGCGATAGGCGGGACGTCGTCCCGTCCCGCTCTCGACAATGCGCGCTTCGGCCAGCGCCGGGTGGATGCTCCAGGCGGCGCTGAGCAGCTCCATCATGGCGCGGGCGCTAATCGGGCTGGCGTCGTCACTCTCGACCATAGTGGCGCCGAGCATAAAGCGGCCCCCGGCGCGCGGCACCAGATAGCAGGGAAAACGCGGATGCAGCAGCCGGATCGGCCGGGAGAAATGAAGTTCGTCGCACTGCAGGATCAGCATCTCGCCGCGCACCGCGCGCAGTTCAGGCTGACGTTCCACGGCGTGAATGCCGCGGCAGTCGATAAGGGTTCCGCCTGGTTTACCGCGGTGAAAGGCGACGCCGCGCGCCTCCAGGCTGGCGCGCAGCTGGCGCAGGGCGTCGCGCGGATTAAGATGCGCTTCATCGGGGAAAAACAGGCCGCGCGCAAAGCGCCCCGCCAGCTCAGGCTCAAGCTGCGCGGGATCCGCCCACTGGTGCTGCCGCGTCATGCGGGCAAAGCGCGTCAGCTCCGCCGCGTCGCGCGGCGACGCCACCACCAGCGTGCCCTGATGCGCGACGCCGTCAACCCGCTGCGCCCACCATCCGGCGGCGCGCTGCCCCAGGTCGATAACCTGTTCAGGCGCGCTCTCCCCTTCGCAGAAAGGCGCCAGCATACCGCCTGCCCAGTGCGACGCGGGGGTCTCGTCGCTGACGATTACCTCTGGCGTTTCGCCCTGTTCAGCCAGCAGCGTGGCGACGCATAGCCCGGCGACGCCGCTGCCGAGTACCGACCAGCGGCTCATGACGCGGTCCTGACAGAGAAAAGTGTTTGAAATAGAGTTAGGTTCACGCTGGCCTCGACGTTGACGACCCGTGATACGTGAAGGGAAAGAGCGTGAGCAATGATCGAGCTCGCGCGGCAGGCATCTCATAAAGCGTAAAAACAATGAGATACAAGTCTTCCTACGCCAGTATCAACTGGGTCAGGTTCAAAGGGTCGCTAAACCGCGCGCTGCGCTCTTAGCCTCTCAGTCTCTCTGGCGAGACTCCCCCGACGGCCATTAGTTGTAGGGCAACTGCCTGCCCGACGTCAAGTACGGCGTGTTAATCAGCGGTCTCGCTGCGGGCAGTGAATCGCGCTGACGCCACCCGGCGACGCTCGCTTAAAACCGAGTAGATACCGGCGAACGCCACCAGGCTGGCACCGATCAGGGTGAGCTTTTCCGGCAGCGCGCCCAGGAAAATCACGCCGATAATCACCGACCAGAGCAGCGAGCTGTAATCGAACGGGGCCAGCAGCGAGGCGTCAGCGTAGCGCATGCTCAGCGTCAGCAAAATTTGCGTCAGTCCGCCGCACACGCCGCATCCCAGCAGCAGAAGCAGCTGCTCGCCCTGCGGAAAGCGCCAGCCAAACGGCAGCGTCAGCAGCGAGGTGGCGCCGGTCATGGCGGTAAACCAGAAGGCGATCGCGCCCGGCTTCTCCTTGCCGCTCAGATAGCGGATCTGAATCAGCGCGCCCGCCGTGCAGAGCGCCGAGAGCAGCGCCAGCAGCACGCCGACGGAAGAGGCCAGGCTGGCCACCGTCAGCCTGGGCGGGCCGCTGAGCGACAGGTGGCCGGAAAGCATAATCACGATCCCCGCGAAACCGGCCACCACCGACAGCCAGCGGTTGAGCCGCACCTTTTCGCGCAGCACCACGGCGGCAAGCAGCACGGTGAACAGCGGCGCGGCGTAGTTGATGGCGGTGGCGTCGGTCAGGGAGATATAAATCAGCGAGAGATAGCTCAGGTACATGCTGCAGGTGCCCGCCAGGCCGCGCCCGATATGCCCTTTCACATTGCGGGTTTTTATTCCCTGAATAATGCCGCCCTGAAAGGTCAGCCATAGCAGCAGCGGTATTACGCCTACCAGCGAGCGGAAGAAGATCACCTCCCCGACCGGCAGCGCCCCCTCCAGCCCTTTTACGCAGGCAAGCATCAGCGTCGAGCTAAGGGTCGCCATAATTTTAAGTGAAATTCCCGTCGACGCGCTCACGTCGCGCTCCTTATTTGCCCGCTGCAGAAAGTGAGCCTTCAGGTTAACGTAAAGGCGCGGGGCAGGCGGCGGGAAACCGCAGTAAATACAGCGTATTCTGCCTTTATGAACCTGACGCGCAGCATAAATATGCGCGCGATTTTTCCACCCGCGCCACGCTGCCGTCAAAAAAAATATTTACCGGTTTGCTTAGGGCGAGTGAATATAATTTCTCGCCGCGGCGGCGTACGCGGCCATCGCCAGACAAAGCGGCCGCAGCTGAAAAACCAGGCCAGAATAAATTTATATATTTCCGCAGACGCAAAATCAGAAACAATATCCAAGCAACTGAAGTTAATAGGATTTAAACACTTACCCTCTCTCAGCACTCGCTGGCAACCTCAAGTCACCGCAGGTTATATAAATCGTTTACTAAACCGTCAGTTAAATAGCCGTGGCAAAAAAAACAGTGCTGCTCGCCCTTAAACTCAAAAAGGCGTCTTATTATTAATGCTGATCCCTAAACAGGTGGATTTAATAAGCCAGCGCGAAATTAAATGTGACAAACCTCACATATGTGCCAGGCTTATTCTTATCCGAAAACGATGTGCAAGGAGCGAAGCATGAGTAATCAAAACGACAAAACACTCGTCCCGGTTGAATTTCCAACACCCTCTTTTCCGGGCCAGAAACAACCTGTGCCAGGACTTGCCAGCAAAATGGATCCGGTTCCGGACCACGGGGAAACCTCCTATCGCGGCACGGGCCGCCTGACCGGACGTAAGGCGCTGATTACCGGCGGCGATTCCGGTATCGGCCGCGCCGTCGCTATCGCCTACGCCCGTGAAGGGGCTGACGTGGCGATTAACTATCTGCCTGAAGAAGAGTCTGACGCGGCAGAAGTTATTCAGCTGATTGAAGCAGAAGGCCGCAAAGCCGTGGCGATCCCTGGCGATATCCGCGATGAAGCCTTTTGCCAGTCGCTGGTTAAACAGGCGGTAGAGAAGCTGGGCGGGCTGGATATTCTGGTGAACAACGCCGGTCGTCAGCAGTTTAACGAATCTATTCGTACCCTCTCCACTGAAGACTTCGACGCCACCTTTAAAACCAACGTCTATGCGATGTTCTGGATCACCAAAGCGGCGGTTGACTACCTGCCGCGCGGCGCGTCCATTATCAACACCTCATCCGTGCAGGCCTATCAGCCGAGCGAGATTCTGCTCGATTATGCGCAAACCAAAGCGTGTATCGTCGCCTTTACCAAGACGATGGCGCAGCAGCTGGGCAAAGAAGGCATCCGCGTGAATGCGGTCGCGCCAGGCCCATACTGGACGCCGCTGCAGGTTTCCGGCGGCCAGCCGCAGGAAAAAGTAAAAGAGTTTGGTGCCAGTGCGCCGCTGGGTCGTCCCGGCCAGCCGGTAGAGATTGCGCCGCTCTACGTGACGCTCGCCTCGGTCGAGAGCAGCTATACCTCTGGTCAGGTATGGTGCTCCGACGGCGGCACCGGCACGCTGTAACTTCCCTGCTATCCGTCCAACTGGCCGCCCTGTGCGGCCAGTTTTTTCGTCTGTAGAGAATGCGTTTCAGACAAGGATGCTTCTGATGAAAAACGGTGATTACGCCTCGCCCGTGCGCGAGGAGGGTTTTGCTGGCCTCGGCGACTACGCAGCGATTGGCGAAGGACGCTCGGTCGCGCTGATTGCCCCCGACGGCGCCATCGACTGGTGGTGTGCGCCCAATCTTGATTCGCCGCCGCTGTTCGATCGTTTGCTCGATCCAGACATCGGCGGCTTTTTCGCGCTTACGCCTGTTGAACCCTATCGCATGCAGCGACGCTATCGCGAAGAGAGCAACGTGCTGGAAACCTGCTTTACCACCGAGCAAGGCGAAGTGCGCCTGACGGAGTCGCTGAACAGCACCCTGGCGGGCCGCCTGCCGTGGAGCGAGCTGGCGCGTCGCGTGGAGGGCGTGCGCGGCAGCGTAAAGCTTAAACTCCATCTGCGCTTTGGTACCGTGGGGGAGACGCGTTCGCCGTGGATGGCCAATACCACGCAGGGCAATGTTTTTCATATCGGCGATATTATGGCGATGCTGCGCACCAGCGACGACGTAGTGATTACCCATATGGATGACGAGCAGGTGATTGCCGAACTGACCGCGCAGCAGGATTCCCGTTCGCTGGTGGCGCTGCTGATTACCCAGCGCGAGCCGCTGGCGGTGCCGGATCTCGAGGCTATCGATACCCGCATTGAAACCAGCCATACCGCCTGGCAGGACTGGACGCAAAGCCTGAGCTATGAGGGCGAGTATAAAGTCCACGTCAAACGCTCGGCCCTGTCGCTGAAGTTTCTCTGGTACTCCCCTACCGGCGCGCTGGCCGCGGCGGCCACCACCTCGCTGCCGGAAGGCATCGGCGGCGAGAAAAATTACGACTACCGCTACGCCTGGGTGCGCGACGCCTGCCTGATTATTAAAGCTTTTGTCTACCTCGGCGCGCTGGAAGACTGCAAAGCGGCCTTCTCCTGGCTGTCGCAGACTATCCTGCGCCACGGCATCGAGCTGCGCACCTGCTATACGCTGGAAGGGGATATCGTGCCGCCCGAGCGCTATCCGACCCTGCGCGGCTACAAAGATTCGCGGCCGGTGCGCGTCGGCAACAACGCCCGCGACCAGCGGCAGCTCAGCATGTATGGCGATATGCTCGCCACGGCACAGCTCTTTATCGAAGCAGGCCACGTACTGGATCTCGGCACCTCGCGCCTGCTGGGGCAGCTGGCTAACCACTGCGCCGACCGCTGGCGGCTAAAAGATTCCGGTATCTGGGAGCTTCACGACGAGCAGCACTATACCCATTCGAAAATGGCGTGCTGGCTGGCGCTGGATCGCGCGGTCGCCATGGCGAAGGCGCGCCATATCGAGCCAACCTGGATGGAGCGCTGGGAGCGCGAGCGCGACCGCATTCGCGACTGGGTAGAGGCGCACTGCTGGTCGGAGAGCAAGCAGGCCTACCTGTTTTACGTCGGCAGCGAAGATCGGCTCGACGCGTCGCTGGCGCTGGTGCACCACTACGGCAATGCGGTAAACCCGGCGCGTATGCGTTCCACCTACGCCGCAATCCAGCGCGAGCTGGGCCAGGGGCGCGCCATGCTCTATCGCTACAGCGGCGTGGAAGAAGAAGAGAGCACTTTTATCGCCTGCTCCTTCTGGCTGGCGGAAGCCTGGGCCTCGATCGGCGAGCCTGAAAAGGCGCGCGCCTGCATGGAGGAGATCCTCGAGACGCTGTGCGACAGCGGCAACGTTGAAATATTTAATGAGATGTTTGACGTGCGCAGCAACGAGTGGCGCGGCAACCTGCCGCAGGGTCTCAGCCACCTGGCCTTAATCTGCGCCGCGCAGGCATTGACCTGTCATCAACATAGTCAGAAAACCGAGGGAGAAGCCTGATGGCGATCAGAGGCATTGAGCATATCGGCATCACCGTCAGCAATATTGAGCAGGCGGAAAACTTTTTTATCGACGCGCTCGACGCGTCCATTCTCTACCGCATCGTGCCCTGGCAAAAGAGCGAACAGCGTATCGGCGGGGCTCAGATGCGCCCGGTGAACGGCTTTCCGCCGCAGCTGAGCGTGGTCGGGCTGTCGATGCTGCGCCTTGGCAACGGCTGTAATATTGAGCTGTTTCAGCTGGATCCCGGTATCGCCGACGATCTGGCAAATATTGGCCAGGCGGGTGTTAACCATTTCTCGATTCTGGTGGACGATATCAATGCGACGGCGGAAAAGCTCAAGGCGCACGGCGCGCGCTTTTATGACGGCCCGAGCGACTGTTTTGCGCAGGAGGCGGGGCCGGGCAATCAGACCTAGTTTTGCCTGACGCCGTTCGGCGTACTGATTGAGCTGATCGCCCTGCCCTCGCCGCTCAAGTATGACGACGAAGCGACCCGGACGCGCTGGCTGCCCGCCGAATGATCGCTTTACCGGACCGCGCTGCGGCGCGGCCATCTCGCCAGCAACAGCCTGAGTCGCAGGCCGCGGCAGACTATTTTTATTTTTTTACGTTAGCCAGAACCTGTACACCGTTATTATCTTTATACAACTTCACCTGTATTTTCTTTTATTTCCAGCCGCTTCCCCTCACCGGAAAAATATCTCTCCCGCGCCGCGAAATATACTCGCTTGCCGTAGCGCTTGCGCATTGAAACAGAGGTTCTAACCTTTAAAAGGTAAGACGCGCACAGCTTTTCACCTCTGCTGTGTTATTTTCAACTCATGAAGAGGACCCATTATGGCTCAACATCGAGGCGGATCAGGTAACTTTGCTGAAGATCGTGAAAGAGCGTCAGAAGCTGGTCGTAAAGGCGGACAGCACAGCGGCGGTAATTTTAAAAACGACCGTGAAAAAGCGTCCGAAGCGGGTAAAAAAGGCGGGCAGAACAGCCGCCGGGGTTCCTGACAGTTAACCGGCTTTACAGGCTGTCCGTAGCCTAAACACGCTCTACAGTCAGGACTAAACCGCTAATGAGTGCGCCGGGTTGCGAAGCCTGGCGCATATTTTTATGCGCGCGATAAGCGAAACAGATCGCGCTTCGCTAAATAAACGCGGTTTAATTAAACGCGACGCCTTCCCTTTCTGATCTCTTATTCATCCGCGTGCTGCTTTCACGGGGTCTGAGGGCCAATATAACGAAACTTGCGTTAAGGAGATAGTTCATTGTTTACAATAAAATTTAATGGCCTGAGTTCTCTGTTTAGAATATCATCCGGCAGGGTAAACCTGTAATACCTCAGTATATTGATATATCCGTGCATCTGTGGGGATAACCGGGCGATCTCCTCACCTTAGGTTTCTTCTCCATGACTGCGCATCCAGCGCGCCGTAGTCTGTCAATTTCTCCACCCGCCAAAAACGTTCTCACCGGCATCAGCAAGTCGGGGCGAGAACTGATATCCCAGTAACCGAAACAGGTTAAAGATAATGTCGCTGGCACCTGCCGTGTCCATCATTATCTCAACGAGATTAAGCCCTGTCTGCTGCTCCAGAAGGCCTTCAGGCACAAAAATGAATTCTGTAATATGCCATTTATCTGGCGCGTTTCCGGGGATGTAGAGGTTTTAAGGTCGCTCTTTTACTCAGGAGCTACCGGAAACATCGCCAGCACCCATCGGATGATTCTGGCAACATCTATTATGTTAAGTAAAGGCTGTGTTGGCTCAATTAATTCGAAATGTATCCCTGAGACCGCTGTTACGTGTCGGCTTAGAAATTCTGCCTCCTGGTTTAACGTGCTGCAAAATCTGACATCTTTTGTCTTTGACGCAAGCTGGGCAATTCTCAATGTAAAAAAATGCCCGGCGAACCCAAGTCTGCCGGACGCTGTTTGAAACGAATTCATCGGAAAGTATCGTCGATTATTCGATACCGTACTTCTTCTGGGTCACGAAAGCGGGTTCCTTCCAGTTTGGGCCCTTTTCAGGAAGAGGTTTACCCGTTTCAGTCAACTTGCCCTCTTTACATAAACGTTGATAAGTTCGAAGTAATTCACCATTTTCTATAACATCAAATTTAAATCGAACGTACATTCGATCAATGCCGGGATAAGGTGTTTGTGGAGCAAAATGAAGGAGAACATCCTCTACACTCTCATTTTTGTAAATACCTTCAAGATCTAACATTATTTACCCTCCTGAGCATTCCAATACGCTTCATCCGCTTCTGGCGTATACAATGGCTGGTCAATTTCGTTTATTTTATAGTCTTCAAGTGTTGCAGTATGCGTATTATTCCACACTTCATTTGCATTCTCAGGAATTTCACCATCAGCAATTCCCAGATTCCTGTACCGCTCCAGCTCACGGATTTCATGCGTATAAAAACGCTTGTCCGTATCGGTAGGCTGCAGTTCACCCCTCAGGATTTTTTCCAGGCGATTTATCATGACTTCATTGTCTGGTGATGCGCCAAACCGCCCCGTATGCAGCTTCACCCTGTCCACGCCCGCGCGGTCAATGGTAGCGCCTCTCCAGTCCAGATCCTGAACCGGGCCGCCAGCCCTGTCTGTGTTGTAATCACGACCGCTGTACTGACCTTTCGCTGGATGCGGGCCTGATTCTGCGGATTACTCATGTACTGCGAAACCGCCTGCTGCGTTGCGCGGGCCTGCCTGTCCGGCTCACCTTTGCTGCGGTCCAGCTGGGGAAACATCTCTTCCGGCTGGCGGTGGTTGGCGTTTGCCACCGCAATCTGAAGCTGTTCCTGACCGGTTCGCGGAGGTTCTGAAACCTTTGTCACCCCGGATGCGTTTCCATTACCGTCAAGCGTGACGCGGTAAACGTAACCGTCAACGTTTGCGATAAATACGCCGTCTGCGCCAAAGGCCGAAGGACTCCCGCCCCCCGTATTTCCACCCGGCGCATTGCTGCTTCCGCCGCCCCCGTTGTTCCCCGCAGGAACCCTGCTCCAGCCGCCCCCAATAACGATATGAGGCTGACCTGATGAATCAACGTAGCTACTGTTTGACGGATTGTAAGACCAGCCCCAGCCACCACCGCGTCCGCTCCCCCCAGACCTGTGGGCCCACCGTTTACACCTCCGGTAGGGCCACGACTGCCGCCTCCGAACTGGTTATTGTGTGCATTGTCACCACCATCCCCACTCATGCTTACTCCTTGTTTTATTGAGTCACAAACCACATTAACTGTATGTGCATACAGTATTAATGGTTAGCCGATGCTACTCTTTTTTCTTTGATATAAATCAACAAAAATTCAGGTGGATGGATTCAACACAGCGGAGTGAGAAGGTAATAAAAAAACCAGGGCTGAATTATCAAGTGCGTTAAACATCGGTTATGTTGAAAGCTATTTTGGTCGTGATGAGCTAATGACTATTCGTTTACCGAAGGATTTCAATATACCTGGCACTTACTCGATTACGGGGTTACGCCATATAAAATCAATAAAAAGTGGATGGAAATCCAGAGAAGAAAACATTCCCCTACAATCGGAAATTTTGAGGATTCAGAGGAACCAGCTGAGCACAGCATTTTCTGTCAGCAGCGCTAGTAAGACACTGTGCCGTTGATAGAGGCCTGCCTGCTAAATTAAAATTGAATATAAAAATGGATTGCCCTCTTAACGTACGTTCCCGTTCCCGTGGACCTAAAACTCCTGTACAAATTAAAAGCTTCTGGCCAGGCTCCCATTTAAACCGGGCCAGCCCGCAAGGCTGGCCCGCGTCAGTTAAAAGGTCGCGTTTACGCCGATATTCCAGCTGACCTGATGCGCATCGCGGTTGCCGCCTATGGCGGATACGCCAGCGAAGGCGTTAACCGTTTCCCCCAGCGGTACGTTGGCGCCGACGGCGGCATCCAGCCAGTTGCTGTCGCGCGCCCCCGTGGTGCGGCTGAAGGCGGTGCGGGTCGACTTCAAACCAGCGGTAACGGTAGAGTCGGTATCGCCAAACTGATGGTTGTAACTCACCTGCGCCCAGGGATTGACCGGCCACTGATGGCTGTCAATGCGCCAGCCCACCGCGCCAATTTGCGAGTGGCTGGTCTGATCGCCGTAGCGCATCGAGGTGCTGCTGTTGCCCTCCTCGCGGTAGCCGCCAATGCGGCCATAGTCGAGCGCATAGCTTGCCACCGGACCGGTAGTGAGATGCGCGCTCAGCGGCAGATCCCAGCCGGTCTGCACGCGCATTCCCAGCAGCTTGCCGCCGGTATTGCCCTGCTCGGTGCGGGTCGCCGGGCCAATTTTTATGTCGCGCTCGATATCGTCAAAATCCAGGTCGGCATAGTGAAGATCGGCGTTGATCCACGCCCGATCGCCCAGCTCCAGCTGGCTGTAAAGCGCCACCAGATTGCCGCGCAGGCGGTAGTCATAGCGCGAGGAAGGCGACTGCCGCTGGTTGGTATTCGAAAAAAGCACACCAGTCTGCCAGCTGTCGGTGATCTGATAGCCCAGGCCCAGCGTGAAGCTGGCGGTAGTCGCGTCGCCGTTGTACCAGGCGTCCCCTTTATAGTCAACATGCTGGCCGGCATAGCCGCCGAACACCGAAAGATCCCCCGCGCTGTTCGCCTGATGCCGCTGCTGTTGCAGATGCCCGTCCAGCGTGTTTTGCATATCGCGCGACAGGGATTGCGGCACCTGCGACAGAGCCGCGACCTGCGCAGGCGCGTCAAGAATCGACTGAATATAGTCCGCCATCATAGCCTGCACGTCGGGGCTGGGATGGAGGCGGTCAGCAAACAGATAGGCTTGCGCGCTGGAAAAACCCGGGTCGTCAGAGGCGCAATCATCCGCCGCAGTGCCGACCGGACAGGCGATGCCGATAGTATTGGTCAGGCCGTAACGGGTCGGATCGGCGATCACCTCGTTAAACAGCCCGGCGATATCGACGCGCACGATATTGCCGTTGAGCGTCGCCAGCCCCTGCTCTTCCTGCTGATTGTAGCCCGCCGTCAGCGCCGAGACCTGCGTGCTCAGCGCCTGCCAGGCGTTATAGAGCTGCTCCGCCAGCGCGTCGCGCACGGCGGGCACGCCAGATACCTGCGCCGCCGCCTGAGTAAAGGCGTTGCGCACCGCCTGCTGACGCGAAGCGCTGTCAGGCGTGGCGGCAGCGTTAAGCGACTGAAAGGCGGCGGCCGTCGCCGCGCTGGAGGCTGGCCCCAGCGCGCGCAGCACCGTTAAGATCATATAGGGCGTTTCGCCCAGCTGCGGTACGGTCGGCACTATCACCGCGCCTGCGCCGGCGTCCAGCAGCGTTTTTACCTGTGCCGTGGCCGCTGCCGCGCTGGTATCAAGGGTATCGGACGCGGTAAGGGGATTAGTAACGGCGGCCGCGACGTCGTTAGCGCCTACCCAGTGAATATAAAGCCCGTTGCTGTCGGCGCGTCCCCCAGTGGATCTCAGGTAGCCGGCGAGCTGGTCTTCGGTGTTAAGTCGAGGGTCGAGCCGGGGACGAGATACCGCGCCGCCCTGCGCATAGTTACTGCCGCCCAGCGTTGAACGCTGTAAGTCCTGCCCCAGATGCGCAGCCAGAATTTCGTCATAGAGCGGATGACGGCCGCCATCCCAGGTAAAACGGCCAATATTGCCGCTGTCGCTCAGGCTGTCGCCGAACACGGTAAGGCTGTCCCACGCCAGCGCCGGGAGCGGCGTCATTAATGCGCCGATAGCAGCGAAGGCAGCGAGAGAACGCGTGTCTTTAGGGGTTTTCATCATCGACTCCGGAAATCGCCAGGCATCGCTCGCCTGGCCGCAGGGGTGAAAGTGAGGCGCGGTCGAAGATGCCCGCGCAGCCAGAAACAGGCCGCATCAGCGATGCGATCGTAAAAAAAATGTTAACAAGGACGATTAGAAAACTAGTCAGAGAGAGGCGCTATTGCCACTATTTTGGCAATATTTCGTCAGGCAGCTGTTAAAGCGGAGCGCGAGAGGTAATGCATTGTTGTGCCAGCACTCCTTACCGGCACAGGCTTTTCAGGCGGGCTGGATTTGATAAACCCAGGCGGTAACGCGATCGCCTTTTTCAGTGTTCACTGTAACAGGCACGCGATCGTAACCTGCTTCAAACTCATCCAGCATTGGCCAGTGCTGCGCCAGCCTGGCTGACTGAAACACAAAGCCATGCACGGGCGCGCCCTGCGCATCCAGCTGGATGGCGGGAAACCCCAGCGCCGCACCCCAGCCCGATTCATGCAGAATGCCATTAACCCATCCCGCCAGCCAGTCGCCGCCGATATTTTCCAGGATATGGGCATTAGAACGCCCCGGACATAAGGTGCCATAGACAAACAGTTTTTCCACTTCCCCTCCCCTTTTACATAGCGCAAGCCAGACTGTACCGACGATATTCCCTGTTGTCATGCTCTCTACCGGTTACAGTGAACAGGTCTGACGTGCGGATGGGTTACTGATTACAGTGAATCTTTGCTCGATCAGAGAGAGCATGGCGCTGCTGATTACAGTCAATTTGCGCCTGTAACCGCTCTCTGCTCACTATATCGGCCAGGTTGTCTAAACCCCGAGCGATTACCGGATGAATTTTGATCACTTCCGCCCGCGGTGAAGCATTCACTGTAATCAGCAGGGGATGGTCAAAAAAAAGAGGATATGCAAGGGGTGTGGGCAGGCGCTTAGCGCCTGGCTTAACTGGCGATTTCAGGCTGAAATGCTTATATATCAAGGGGCTTATCCCTAAGCCCCTTTGTTGTTACCAGCGCGTCTTTTCCATATCGATAACAAAGCGGTATTTCACATCGCCTTGCAGCATACGAGCAAAGGCGCTTTCAATCTCTTCGCCAGCAATGATCTCAACGTCAGAGGTAATATTGTGCTGACCGCAGAAATCGAGCATCTCCTGCGTTTCGCGGATGCTGCCGATGGAGGTGCCGCTAATGCTGAGACGACGAAAAACCATCGGCGTAACGTTCGGCGACGGGTGCGGTCGATCGGGAATGCCCACTAAAACCAGCTGTCCGTTGGTTTTCAACGTCGCCAGATAAGGATCGAGATCGTGCGGCGCGGCAACGCAGTCGAGAATAATATCAAGCGAGGTCTGACAGGCCGCCATCTGCTGTGCATCACGCGAGACCACTACGTGGCTGGCGCCCAGGCGACGTGCATCCTCGCCCTTCTCCGGCGAGGTGGTAAACAGCGTCACCTCTGCGCCCAGCGCGCTGGCCAGCTTAACCGCCATATGCCCCAGACCGCCCAGTCCGATAACGCCGACTTTATCGCCCGGCTGCACATTATAGTGACGCAGCGGCGACCAGACGGTGACGCCCGCGCACAGCAGCGGCGCAACTGCTTTCAGGTCAAGGTTCTGCGGGATGGAAACCACAAACTGCTGATCGGCAATTAAATGCTGAGCGTAGCCGCCGAAGGTGGTATTACCGGTATATTTGTCGGTGCCGTTATAGGTCGGGGTAAAGCCCGCCTCACAGTACTGTTCTTCCTGCTGCTGGCAAAAATGGCACTGCCCACAGGAGTCAACCATAACGCCGACGCCAACAATGTCGCCCGCTTTGAAGCGGGTTACGTTGGCACCGGCGGCTTCGACGCGTCCGACAATTTCATGGCCCGGCACCAGCGGATAGCGGCTTACGCCCCACTCATTGCGCGCCATATGCAGATCGGAATGGCATACGCCGCAGTAGGTGATGGCAATTTTAACGTCGTCCGGCTGCAACTCGCGCAGTTCAATCTGACCCGCCGCCAGCGGTTGCGTAGCCTGCTGCGCGACCAGTGCGTTAATTTTCATAGTTTCCTCCTGATGTCTGCCTGAAGCGGCAAAGAAAGCGGCCCACTATAGACAGGCGGGAACGCTATTGGTAGTAGTTACCTTTTGGTAACCATGAGGAAAATTTTGCTATGCCCGCCTGGATTGATGGAAAGCTGATGTTCTTTGCCGACTCTCCGCCGCGTCGTCTGCTAGAGCTGTTTGCCGTAAAGTGGAGCACAATGGTGCTTCACGCCCTTTATCACTGGCCTGAGCAACGCGCACGCACGGGCGAACTGCAGCGCAGCCTGCAGGGTATTTCAAAAAAAATGCTGGTGCAGACGCTGCGTGAGCTGGAGCAGCGCGGACTGGTGTCGCGTAAGGTATTTGAGGTGGTGCCGCCAAAGGTCGAATATGCGCTGACGCCGCTGGGCAAAAGGTTCGCTGAACCCATTGAGCGAATGTATCAGTGGGGGCTGGAGCATCAGGCCGCGCTGGATGAGATGGAGCAGAATCTCGAGGCAGCGCGGCGGCAAGATAGCGCATCCTGACCCCGGAGGCGTCGCACGCGGGGCCGGCAGAGGTTTAGCCGAAGGGAAACTCACGCGAGAGCACGCGGGCGATCACGTTTAATGCGCCCTCGTCGTTATTGCTCTCAGTTTTATAGCGCGCCACGGCGCGTACCGGCTCTACGGCGTTCGCCATCGCAAAGCTGAAGCAGGCCTGGCGCAGCATCTCCAGATCGTTTGCGCTGTCGCCAATTGCCACCACTTCGCAATCGCTGATACCCCATTTTTCCTGCAGCAGCGCGATGCCGTGCGCTTTGTGGCAGCCCGGAATAATCAGATCGATAAAACCATAGCCGCTGGAAACCGGATGCATAATGTTTTCGATTTCGCCCAGCTGGTTGTGCAGGCGCGCCATCAGCGCATCAACCCCTTCATGCGCCAGGTTCAGGGAAAACTTAAAGATGGTGTCGTCGATCCCATAGAGATCGTCGCGTTTTTCCAGCCGGGCATAGTGATTCGACAGCAGGCTGACCACCTCATCCGGAACCGATGAATGAATATAGGCGCCGTTGCGACCGCAGACCACGGTGCTGATGTCAGGCTCTTTGGCGAGGATCTCCAGCACCTGATGCACGCGCGACTGCGCCAGTTCGCCACAAAAAATCTCTTCATTGCTGTCTGAGACCCAGGCACCGTTCTCGGCAACAAATGCGATTTCATCTTTAATCTCAGGAAAGTAACGCTGCAGCTGGTAGTACTGATTGCCGCTGGCGACCACGAAACGAATGCCTTTCTCTTTCAACAGCGCGTACTGCCGCAAAAAGCGCTGAACGTTGTACTCCTTGTTGTCGTCGAGAAAGGTGCCATCCATATCCACCGCGATCATCTTTACCGCCATTGTCATCTCCTTGCTGAGGCTGTTGTTTCAGTGATGCCCACTCAAAGGGTAAAGCTTACCCGCAGTGTGGATTAATGAGAATTCTAATAATAAGAATGTTCAGGGCTTTCGGAGCTTTCCTTACGCCTTGTGCAGACGATCACGAAACCAAGGGTTGCCTAAAGGTTACTGCGCTGCTTAAACTTACGAACGAAATAAAAATTTATTATAAATGAAGAACACTTACCAGCCTGCGGAGGCCCAAATGACCCTACATGTTCAGGCTACGCCGTTGCCCGACAATATTAGCGTAGCGATTCGCACCTTTAAGCAGCAGATTCGAGAGCAAATCGGCGATGTAGAGGCGCTTTTCGCCCGCGTCAGCCAGCGTATCGAAAGCGCCATTGCCGAAGCGAAAGCTGAAGAGCAGCGTTACGGTAGCGCCTGGCCGGTGGTTACGCGGGAAGCTATTGCAAAAGGCGAAGTTTCGAATGAAACCCTGGCGCGTATTAAACGGCGCGGCTGCCTGGTAGTAAAACAGCACTTCCCGCGCGAGCAGGCGCTGGCATGGGATCAATCGCTGCTGGACTATCTCGACCTGAATGACTTTGACGCGCAGTATCGCGGTCCCGGCGATAATTTCTTCGGCAGCCTGGAGGCGTCACGCCCGGAAATTTTCCCCATCTACTGGTCGCAGGCGCAGATGCAGGCGCGCCAGAGCGACGCCACCGCGCAGGTGCAGTCGTTCCTTAATCGCCTGTGGCGCTTCTCTTCTCACGGCAAGCAGTGGTTCGATCCTGACGTCAGCATTATCTATCCCGACCGCATCCGCCGCCGTCCGCCGGGCACCACGTCGAAAGGGCTGGGCGCGCATACCGATTCCGGCGCGCTGGAGCGCTGGCTGCTGCCCGCTTATCAGCAGGTGTTCGCCGCGGTCTTCCATGGTGATATAGAGGCTTATGATCCCTGGGATGCCGCCTGGCGCACCGAGGTAAATGAATATGATGTGCCCGACACCACCAAATGCTCTGCGTTTCGTACCTTCCAGGGCTGGACCGCGCTGTCGGATATGCTGAGCGGACAGGGGCTGCTGCATGTGGTGCCGGTGCCGGAGGCGATGGCCTATATTCTGCTGCGTCCGCTGCTTAATGACGTGCCGGACGACGAGCTGTGCGGCGTTGCGCCCGGCAAGGTTTTGCCGGTCAGCGAAAAGTGGCATCCGTTACTGATTAACGGCCTTTGCTCTATTCCGCCGCTGGAGGCGGGCGATTCAGTATGGTGGCACTGCGATGTTATCCACTCCGTCGCCCCGGTAGAGAACCAGCAGGGCTGGGGAAACGTCATGTATATCCCGGCCGCGCCGATGTGCGCGAAAAACCGCGCCTGCGCGCAGGAGGTTGCCGAAGCGCTGGCGCTGGGCCGCTCCCCCGCAGATTTCCCGCCGGAGAATTACGAAACAGGCTGGCGCGATCGCTTTACGTTCGACGATCTCAACGCCAACGGCCGACGCGCGCTTGGTCTGGCCTGATCCTTGCCGCGCAGCGTCCCCTGCGCGGCTTCTCTCTGCTACACTGGCGCCACCCTTTTCCATTAAACGGCCCGCATGAACGCTCGTCATCAACAGATTATTCAACTCGTTAATACGCGCGGCAGCGTTACGGTCACTGAGCTGGCCCAGCTGACCGGCGTCTCTGAAGTGACCGTCCGTCAGGATCTCAACCTGCTGGAGCGCGACCATTTTCTGCGCCGCGTCCACGGCTCCGCTATGGCGCTGGACAGCGATAATGTCGGCATGCGTATGCATACCCGCTACGAACTCAAGCAGGCTCTGGCCAGCCACGCTGCAGGCCTGATTGAGCCAGGCGAGGCGGTCTTTATTGAAGGCGGCAGCACCAATGCGCTGCTGGCGCGCTTGCTGGCCGATCGCGCCGACGTCACGGTGATTACCGTTAGCCATTTTATCGCCCACCTGCTGAAAGACGCGGCGTGCGACGTCATTGTGCCAGGCGGGCTGTTACAGAAAAGCAGCCAGTCTATGGTCGGGCCGCTGACGCGCTACTGCATTCAGCAAATACACTTTCATAAAGCCTTTATTGGCGTTGACGGCTGGCAGGCGGAAACCGGCTTTACCGGCCGCAATATGCTGCGCTGCGATGTGGTGGATGCGGTACTGGCGAAAAACGTCCCCACCTGGGCGCTGACGGACGCCTCGAAGTTCGGGCAAATCCATCCCTACCCGCTGTCGTCAGGCTATCGGGTGGCGCAGGTGATTACCGATAACGGGCTGGACGCTGAGGTGCTGGCGCAGCTGGAGGAACAGGGCGTCGCGGTGACCTGCGTTGCCTCTCGCTGACGCTCGGCTCAGATCTTCATATGATCGATAAGCGCCCGGAGCTTGGGCGCCAGATTTTTTCGGCTGGGGAAATAGAGATAGAAGCCGGCGAAGGTCGGCAGATAGTCCACCAGCAGCGGCACCAGCTCGCCGCGCGCGATATAGGGCCGGTAAGTCTCCTCCATCCCGAATGCGATGCCGCCACCCGCGCAGGCGGTGCGGATCATCACCCCCATATCGTTGGTATTCAGCCGCGCATTGACCGCGACATCAAACTCCCTGCCCTCTTCCGCAAACTCCCAGCGATAAGGGGCCACGCCCGGTTCGCGTCGCCAGCCGATGCAGCAGTGCTGTAACAGCTCATGGGGATGGCGCGGGGTGCCGCAGCGCGCCAGATAGTCGGGCGAGGCGACGGCAAGCTGCCGCTGACGCAGTGAGACCGGAACCGCAATCATATCTTGCGCGATAATCTCTCCCAGCCTGACGCCAGCGTCATAGCCCTGCGCCACGATATCGAACTCTTCGTCAGTCACTGAAATATCCAGCTCGATCTGCGGATAGCGGCTGAGAAACGACGCCAGCAGCTCGCCGTTGATAAAGCGCTCGGCAATGGACGAAACGGCCAGCCGCAGCAGCCCCCGTGGCTCCCCTGCCAGCGCGCTGATGTCGGCTACCGCCTGGTTGAGCTGGGATATGGCTGGCGCCACTTCGGCATAGAGCCTTTCCCCCGCCTCGGTAAGGCTGAGGCTGCGCGTGGTGCGCCGAATCAGCGAAATCTGCAGCCGATCCTCCAGCCGCCTTAACGCCTGGCTAACCGCCGGCCGCGTTACGCCCAGTTTCTCTGCCGCGATACGAAAGTTGCGTGTTTGCGCCAGCGTGACAAATACCTCCAGCGCATTTTTATCCAGCATCATTGGTTAGCCTGTGTTACCAGTCAGGTAAGGAATGGATGGATTCTCTTTATAAAGCAGCAGGACCAAAATAACCAGACCCTTAACAACAGGAGCGAAACCATGAGCAATAAAGTGATCTTAATCACCGGCGCCTCAAGTGGCATTGGCGCAGGCATCGCACGCGAGCTGGCGGTGAGCGGCGCGGTTTTGCTGTTAGGCGCCCGCCGCGTCGATCGTTTACAGGCGCTGGCGGCGGAGCTGGAGCAGCAAGGCGCGGAAGTGGCCGTCGCTGCACTTGACGTCACTTCGCGTGCCTCAGTGCAGCAGTTTGCCGAGGTCGCGCTGGCGAAATGGGGGCGGATCGACGTGATGATCAACAATGCGGGCGTTATGCCGCTGTCGCCGCTGGCCTCGCTGAAGGTGGATGAGTGGGATCAGATGATTGACGTCAATATTAAAGGGGTATTGTACGGCATCGCCGCTGTGCTGCCGCCGATGCTGGCGCGTGAAGCGGGCCATATCATTAATATCGCCTCTATCGGCGCGCTGAGCGTTTCGCCCACCGCCGCCGTTTACTGCGCAACGAAGTTTGCCGTGCGGGCTATCTCAGACGGCCTGCGTCAGGAGAGTCAACAGCTGCGCGTAACCTGTATCCATCCCGGCGTGGTGGAAAGCGAACTCGCCGCCAGCATCACCGACCCCGCTGCTGCCGCGCTGATGGCTGATTATCGTTCTATTGCCCTGCAGCCCGCCGCCATTGGACGCGCCGTGCGCTTCGCCATTGAGCAGCCTGACGATGTCGACGTCAGCGAGATTGTAGTGCGCCCTACCCGCTCGCCCTATTAATCTGGCGCAGAGGGTTAAACGGGCACAACAAAAAAGGCTGCCTTGCGGCAGCCTTTTCTGGCACGTCCCTGTACGACCATCCGTTATTTATAGAGTTCAGCGGTCATGTAGACGCCGTTGTCGGCGCGGGCGCTGGTAATTTTGTAGCCTGACGCGCCCTCAGCCTGTGCTTTAGCGGCGATATGCGCTTCAGCGCTGTCCAGCGTGCTGCCGTGCGCAGAGATGCTTTGTGCAGCAAAGCTGCCAAATGAGATCATTGAAAGAGCAGCAACGGTAGCAATAGCGAGAGTTTCTACGTTTTTCATGGTCAAAATCCTTCTTTTGTTAGTGCGAGGCAACATGCCTTCGATGGGTGATATAATAACCTTAGTTACTATTACGCGACTAACAAAAAGTGCGATCTGGATCACTCTCCCTGCAGCGCCTGCTGAACGGCGCGCTGCGCATGAATTTGCGTCGTGTCGAACAGCGGCACGCTGGCATCGTTCACTGTAACCAGCATGGTTATTTCGGTGCAGCCGAGAATAATGCCTTCGGCACCCTGGGCAGCAAGCCTGGCCATAATTTCGCAAAACCGCACCCGTGATTCTGGATTGATAATCCCCTGACACAGCTCCTCATAGATGACCTGATGGATAAAATCGCGATCCCTCTGCTCAGGGGTAATGACCTCCAGCCCAAATTTATCCGTCAGTCGCCCGCGATAAAAGGCCTCTTCCATGGTAAAGCGCGTGGCCAGCAGCCCCACTTTGTTTAGCCCCATCTCATGGATCCGCTGCGCAGTTGCATCGGCGATATGCAGCAGCGGGATCGCGACGGCCTGCTCGATTTGCCCGGCAACTTTATGCATGGTGTTGGTCGCCAGCACCAGAAAGTCTGCGCCCGCCAGCGACAACGCCTGCGCGGCTTGCGCCAGCAGGACGCCAGCCTCATCCCATCGCCCTGCGCTCTGCAGCTTTTCAATCTCGTCAAAGTCCAGGCTATAAAGCACTACGCGCGCGGAATGCAGGCCGCCAAGCGCGCGCTTAACCTCCTCATTCAGGATACGGTAATAGAGCGCGGTCGATTCCCATGACATGCCGCCGATCAAGCCGATTGTTTTCACACTGCCCCTCGCTTATCCAGATAGTTATTGTTTACAGCATGCCTGATAACGGGCTGTGCTGGCTCACCTTTATTGCGAAACTGACATCTCTTTATGCAAATAAAAAACAGCCGCGCTGGCGGCTGTTTTTTATTATTCACAACGGCTCAGGCCTGCTGCGGCCAGCGGGCCAGAGGGAACAGCGCGAGCCGCACGTTAAACAGATACAGCAGCGGCGCGTAAAAGCGACTATCGCGCTGCGCCAGCGTTTGCAGCGCGATAATAAGCAGGTTCAGCTCTTCAAGCAGCGCCTGATGCGGCTGGGTCTGTAATAACCGAATACGATTTTTGAGGAACAGGCGCAGCTCGCCGAACAAGCGGTCACTGCTGATATCCCGTTCCGCCAGCAGTGACTGATGGCGCACATAGAAGTCATAGCAGTTAGCGCCCAGCCAGGCTTCGGTAATCAGATTACCGCCCACCGCCAGTTCCGCATCACTGTCGATACGCTTGCGAGGAAGGATAACGTTGACCTTATCCAGCGTGCGCGCGACAAACTGCTGACGCATCAGCAGCGAAGCGCCGTTAAGCTCTATCGCGTTGATAAACTGCAGCAGCTCCTTCAACCCTTTGCGCAGCGCGCGTTTAGCAGTCCACGCAGGACGTTTGTTACGGATCACCGCCGTCACGATAACCGCGGCGGCAATGCCGGTTAGCGTTGAGAGTGAGGCATTCACTATAAGCAGCAAATTGGGTTTGAAGTGATGGCTCATCCCGATCAGGCCAGGGATCTGCGTCGCCACGATCAGTCCGATCAGGTTGGTGGAAGGGTTGGCAATAACCAGCCCTAATGCCATCAACCCAGGCGCCAGGCAGAGCACCAGCGATTCAAAGGAGGTCGCCTCCGGTATCAGCAAGGTGGTGTAAAGCATGCTTATGCCAATAGCCACCACCACGCCTTTAAGGAAGATTTTCATCGGTGCGAGCGGGCTATCCATTGCCGCAAAGAAAGAGCAGAGCACGGCTGCCATCATTGGAGCGGTCGCGCCATCTCCCCAGCCGCTGCCGATCCAGAACAGGCAGGTAAGGAAGGTGGCCAGAAAAGCGGTAAAACAGGAGAGCAGCAGCATCCCCTTATCGACATGCTTATGGCTGCGCGCCATCTTGCCCGGCTTCGCCCTGGGCGTCAGATCGCTGACGCGTTCGGCCACCGTCTGACAGGCTTCTGCAATACGCACAAAATTCAGCAGCCTTTCCAGCAGGCCGGCGAGCAGAATGCTTTCCTCAACCGGCAGTTCGCCACTTTCCCACTCCGCCTTTAGCTGCTGCTGCGCCGACAAGAGCCTTTCCTTAATCCCCTGCGTCTCTGCACCATGTTCTGCGCTGTTCAGCCAGTGCAAAAACAGCTGAAAGGTCTGCGCGATATATTCTGGAAAGCGAACCTGCTGTTCCGCCAGCAGGCTGAGCCGGGCCTCAATCGCCGTGAGCGTAGGAAGTAAGTAAGAGAGGTGTTGATACTGAACGCTGACCAGCCGGATCAGTCGCCGCGCCGCTTCGCCTTCGTAGACACAGTGGGTTATCAGGGTTTCGACGCTCAGCGGATAGTTTGCCATCTGGACAAGGATATCTTCTCGCTCCAGCGACTTCTCTTTCGGCATCACAGTAATCAGCTCGGCGCAGAGCTTTCTGGCATTTTGATACCAGTTGCTGACGCTCTGCTCCAGCATGCTGCTCATTGAGACCGGCATAATGAGCCGATGCACCAGACTGCTGCACAGAATAGCCACACTGATCTCTTCCACGCGTGAGATAACGGTATAGGTGATATCGGCGGGAGCGGTGACGTCCGGAAAGCCCATAATTGCCGCGCTGTAGCCCGCCAGCATAAAGATGTAACTTTTGGGCGTGCGGTCATGAAGCGACAGATAAAGACAAAGCGCAACCCACAGCGAGACAGAGAGGCTAAACAGCATCGGATCTTCCACTGTGGCGGGGTAGATAAGCAGCACAAAAAGGCCGCCCAGCAGCGTCCCTAAAAAGCGGAAGACGGATTTAGAAATAGTGGAGGCAGAATAGAGCTGCGAGGCAACGTAGACGGTGGTCAGTGACCAGGCGGGCTTATCCAGATTAAGTTCTAATGCGATATAGAGCGCTAAAAAGGCGGCAAGACAGGTTTTGCTGGAAAAGAGTAGCGCGCTTTTTGAAAACCACTTCATACAGTGAATGGACCTCAGACAGGCATTTTTGGCGATATCCTGACAGAAGGGATAGCGGAATGCTCTTCGATTATTACTACAAATCATGAACGTGCTAACTATTCTTGCACAGCATAAGTGAATGCAATTGGTTATTTATTGGTTATAACCGCTTTTTGCTAAGGTTGGAAAAAAAGCGGAGAGTTCAAAAATGAAAATCAACGGATTTATGCTGGGAATGCTGACCTGCGCCCTGAGTTCACTGTCTGCTGCAAGCTTTGCGGCGCCTGAGCAGATAAATATTGGCTATCAAAAGGCGAATATTTTCGCGCTGCTTAAATATCGCGGCACGCTGGAGGAAACCCTCAAAAAAGAGGGCATCGCCGTTCGCTGGGTGGAGTTTCCGGCCGGACCGCAAATGCTGGAAGGACTAAATGTAGGCAGCATCGATCTGGCGGCAACCGGCGATGCGCCGCCCGCGTTTGCTCAGGCAGCAAAAGCTGACCTGGTTTACCTCGGCCATTCCCCTGCTAATCCCAAAACCGAGGCTATTGTGGTGCCTGCCGCATCCGCCATTCACAGCGTTAAAGACCTTAAGGGCAAACGCGTTGCGCTCAACAAAGGTTCAGACGTTAACTATTTGCTTATCGCCGCGCTTGAAGAGGCGGGTCTGACCTACAAAGATATTACGCCAGTTTATCTGCCGCCAGCCGATGCGCGCGCCGCGTTCCAGAAAGGTGCCGTCGATGCCTGGGTTATCTGGGATCCCTATCTGGCAGAGGTGGAGGCCAGCACGGGAGCGCGTCAGGTACGTAATGCAGAAGGGTTGGTTCCGCATTACACATTCTATCTTGCCAGCCGAAATTTTGCCGACGGCGAACCGGAAACAGCCAAAAAAGTGCTGGATGAGCTGGGTACGTTGAGCAATTGGGCTAATGAACATCAGGATGAGGCCGCTGCCATTCTGGCGCACTCTACCGGCCTTAATAAGTCTGTCTGGCGCACCACGCTGACGCGTCTGCCTTATGGTGCAGAACGCATGTCTGACAGTGTGTTTGCACAGCAGCAAACGCTGGCTGACGCCTTCACACGAGTGAAGCTATTGCCGGTCAAAGTCGACGTGCGTTCGGCTACCTGGTCAGCTGATAAAAAGTAATCTCTGATTGCCCTGTAGCAGGGGCAATCCTCTCCTCAGCCAGCGCGTCAGACTGGCGATTTCAGCCTGAAATTCTCAATGAAAAATTTTTTTATTCAATGACTTATGCGTGAAATTGCGCTGGAGAGTCCTGCCTCTATTTCTGAGGAGCAGACCCGCAGTAAGATGCTGAGCTGACAAGCTTTCTTACCCTGAGCCGAGTGGCTTTTATCTGAAAGAGGGCGAAAGCCTGGCGATTTCAGCCTGAAATTTTGTCAGAAAAGGCTTCAAAACAGTGAGTTAGGAGTGAAAAGACGCTGGCGAAGTGAGAGGAAAACTGAGGGGGGTTAAAAAGAACATCCGGGTAAAGAGTTACCCGGATGTAAGAGCTTACTGTTCGCCAAGATATTTACGTAGCGTATCGGCAATTACTCTGTCGAGCTCTTCCTGCAGCTCCTTAGACTGGCGATTAAACTCGTAGCTAAACATGCGGCCGCGGATTTTCTTGCGGGCGAAGCGATCTTTATCCGCAAAGGTCCACAGGTTCTCCGAAACGGGTTTCTCTTTAGCAGGCATCTCCATCAGCGTCTGACTGCCGTTGCGCACCAGACGAAGAATATGATTTTTCACTTCGTCTTCCGCCAGCCCTTCACGGGCGCAGATACTGTCCACATCCATTGAAACCGTTTCGATAAGCCGCTCAATCGGCTGCCCGGTCTCAGTGAGTTTATCGGCGGCCATCAGCAGCGCCTTGTAATCGGGATAGGTGAGTTCGGAATGGTTAGGGAAAAGTGAGATCAGCTCTGCCGGCACGCTCGCCGCCTGCAAAGCTCGCGTCACTTTCGCCTGCGACAGTCCCTGACTTTCCGCAATCTCTTTTTGCGACAGGCCGCCATTTTTAAGCGACAGCAGTCTTAGCCCGACTTCACGCAGGTTATGCTCGCGCGCGGTCTGGATATCCTGCGCCAGGCGACGCGCCTCTTCGGTAGTAATGGCCGTCTCGGAGACCAGAATATCCAGCCCGGTCTTGCAGTAAATCGCGGCGGCGCGACGGCGTGAGCCGTCCAGAATTTCTATGCGTCCATCCCGCTTAACGCCGATAGCCGGGAAAAACTGCTGGAGTTTAATGGTGCGGATAATATCGCGCAGTGAATCTGGCGTCAGGCCCGCCTGGTCACGCCCGTTGGTTTCCATCACCACAAAGGTTTTATCTTCTATCTCTCTGGCTTCGATGCGCTCGAGACGAAAAAGGGCGCGCTTGCCGGTTGAGAGAACAAAGGTTTGTGTTGGGGTATCTGATGATGCTTCCGCCTGAACAGGCGTCTGGCTGAATGTTCTGCCGATAGTAATTCTTTTTGCACTCATAGCGACCTCAGTTCAGGCGAATAAATTCAATACGGTCAAAGACCGCTTTCGCAAAATCTTCCGCAGCTGAACGCGCATTTTTTAACGCTTCGCTGCTGCCGACGTAAGTAGAAGGGTTAGCCGAGATAACGGTGTCAAAGGACTCGCCGCAGCGCTCAAACCCATCCAGACGCGGCAGCGCGGCATCGAGCATATCGCCGCCAAAGATCTCTTTCGCCAGGCTGTGACAGAGCTTGTGATCCGCTTTATTCGACAGCTTGGACATAAAGCCGATATTGCCCTGTAAGCGGCAGGGTGCGCCGGACTGCTCAATGATATCGATCAGTTCGGGCAGGCGCGTCAGGTACTTCAGGGTGGAATGGAAATCGACCTGCGCCGGTGGTACGGGCGTCATCAGCAGATCGGACGCGGCAATGGCATTTTTCAAAAACGCATCCAGATGCGGGCCGCTGTCGATAAAGATAAAGTCATAATCTTTTTTCAGTTTTGCAATGACGTTCTCGTAAAGCACCGCATGCACGTTTTGACCCGGGAGATGTTCAGCGCAAAGCTCATCCCAGCGCGAGGCGATAAAGGCGTCGTCAATCGAGGCCGGCAGGACATCCACGCCGGGAATAATTGACGGCACGATAAACTCTTTTATTAGCTCTTCACGGCTGACGTTTTGCAGCATCGCCTGCGCGGCAGTGGCTTCAACGATGCCGACTGAACGCTCATGGTTAAGAAACATGGTCGCTGAAGACTGCGGATCCAGGTCGATAACCAGAATGCGCAAGTCTTCAAAGAGCAAATGCGGGTGCGCACGCAGCGCATGGGCAAGCGAAACGGTGGAAACGGTTTTCGAGACGCCGCCTTTCAGATTGCCGACAAAAATCGTATAGGCTTCCGGATGGCGATCGCGATATTTAGGCACGCCGCGATGCTGGTAGATATCGATGATGTTTTCAATCGACATAGCGTACTTGGTCGAACTGCCCGCTGCGCGCTTATCGAACTGGTAGCCGCTTTCTTCCATCTCGTTAACGGCATAGTCGACGCTGGCGCGCGTCAGCTTTGGCAGCTTGGCCAGCGCAGCTTTGGCATAAACCTGGTAAAAAGTATTCTCATGCAGCTCTTCTTTTTGCGCCTGAATCTGTTCTGTCAGGCTGAGCAGCATTCGCTCAGACCGTTGTGCGACCTTCAGCACCTGCTTTTCGTCATTAGCCATACTTACTCCACACATGTAGGATTTGTGACTTTATACATAAATCCTGCATGTCGGGCAAGAAAATATCTTACATACCGAAATAGAGAAGGTTGCAAATTTGGCTGCAAAGATAAGAAGTTGTTTCAACGTTCACTGTAATCAGCACGATTCCGCGGACAGTAGAAGGGGGCAGGCGAGAACATTCACTGTAATCAGCAGTTCGTTTACTGTAATCAGTAGTCAGAGCGTGTCGGAAAAGACGTTGCCCTTTTCAATAGGGTTAGTGCGACCGCAGCCTGGCAAAGATTCACTGTAATCAGCAATGGCGGCCTGAACATTCACTGTAATCAGCAGAAGGGACCAGAGATTCGGCTTCAGGCGTTAGCATTCACTGTAATCAGTAACGGCTCGCGATGGGGAGCCATTCAGACTGCCACAAAGAAGCGTTCACTGTATTCAGTAAAAACGTTCACTATATTCAGTAAAAACGTTCACTGTAATCAGTGAATCTCTCAACGTTCACTGTAGTCAGCAACAATCACTTTTCTCTTTGCGGCACGGTGAGAGGTATCGGAACAATAAGGCAGCAAACATTCACTGTAATCAGTATGACAACAGCGTTGCTGGCAGAACAGGGGCGATAACATTCACTGTATTCAGTAAATCCGCACAGGGTCTCTGTCAGAGGGCGGGGGAGTAAAGACCAGGCTGCACCGCACAGGGGTGGAAAGGCAAAAGATTCACTGTAATCAGGAAAGAGGTAATTACACCAGACCGTCTGACCAGGGGGTCAGTATTCACTGTAGTCAGTGAAGAATCGCGTGACTCGCCATTCGCCAGCCAGAGAGGGGGAGCAGGGTTCACTGTAATCAGCATCAGCGCCTGGATTCGCGCAAATGCCACGCACTATCCCGTAACTGTTCACTGTAATCAGCAAAAGCGCTAACCCTGTCACGTTTCGCTGAACCTTGTGGGTTAACGTTCACTGTAATCAGCAGCGAAGAGAGGCCAACGGGTCGAAAAACTTAATTTACCTTGTTATTCAACAGGTTGGAAAAGGCATTCACTATAATCAGTAATCTAAACCCTTCACTGTAATCAGTAAGAGCGCAGGCCATAGCTGCGCCAGAGAATATTCACTGTAATCAGTGTAGATAGCATTACTGAGATCGCAAGAAAGAGGTCATGTAAGTTTGTGAGCACTAACTATTATATCAAGCGATTGTTTTTAAAAGAGTATTAATATGAGGTGGAGGGCGGGGAAGGACGCTGGAGGCAACTGAGTTTACTGATTACAGTGAATGATGCTGATTACAGTGAACGCTGGCAGCGCTGACTACAGTGAACAGGGAGCAGCATCCGCGGCTGTCACGTTTCCGGGAAAAGTGACAATGCCGCGGCGGCATACTGATTACAGTGAACAGCGCTCATGACTCGTCAAAATCGATCTCGTCGAGAGAATCGATACTTTCTAATGAACTGATTCCGTCAAGTTTTGGCGTGCGGCTGTGGATGATAAAAAAGACCGAACGCCCGCGTTTAACCTCGGAGTAGTCAAGATAGCCAATCTCTTTCAGCTGCTCCATAGCGCGCCGCACCACATGGTTCTGCGTGGTCGTTTTCGAGCCCAGATTCAGGCGCATACGCAGGCGCGCCAGCGAAATAGGCGCAGGATTGGTCGGCAGGCTCTCAAGGAAGGTATAGAGCGCCTGCGCAGACTCTTTGCGCTTCAGCCGGGATATCGCCCTGAGCTGCAGGAGAACTTTATGGTCGAAGTTGTAGAGCTCAAATAGCTTGGGATCGGCCTGAATGCGCACCACATCTTTTTCGCGGTCATAATAGGCTGACTGCACAAGGTGCGTATGGTACGCCTTGCCGTTGCCCTCAAACGAGAGCGTGTTGGTCGCGATACGCCGCAGCGAGGCATCCAGCCGCTTACGCAGCGCCGCAGAAGAGTTAGCAGAAGGAATGCCGCACATCTTCACGAAATCGATAAAGGGCAGGGTAACGGTATCGCCCTGGGTGGGGTAACGGGAAAAAGACTGGATGATCCCGGCCCACGTCTTGAAATCGTTATCCATATCCAGCCTCGCGCCGGTAATGGTAATCTTCTCATAGCCCTCTGCTTTCACCAGCGACAGGTTTTTAAGCTCTTTTGTCGCGTCGGTAGAGGCCATCGCGCCTGACTTACCGCGCGCCGTTGATTTCAGTGTCGGGACAAACAGTCCCAGACGCATCAACGCGACGGGCTGAACAGTGTTGTTCTTATTGGGATGAAGCTGAATAACTTCACCGCTGTTTTTGGTCACCGACAGAAAAGGTTCAAGTAACGCTTTGTTTTCGCTCTCTTTATCTGCCATAGCATGAGATCTTCATTCGGTGGATGAAAAGGATCGTTTTCTGACTACAGTGAACACTAGCACTGTTTATAGTGAACATTCTACTGTGTATAGTGAATAAAGTACTGATTACAGTGAACTCTTTACTGATTATAGTGAACGCGATCACCTTCTGAGCCCTTGTGGCGTGCGGCCTGCAGCGATCGGGGATCTCTTAGGATCTCTTTTAGATCTCTTTATGATCGTTTATTAGGATCTGATCACTGTATATGTGGATAACCGATCGATACCGTTGTGCATCACCGATGCTGGCTGTCAGGGATCAATCCACTGAAAACGCCTCGCCACCCTTATCTGTTCATAATATGAAAATAAGTTACTCACTATTATTCATTTTTCATCACTAACTTTGTGGCGTAGGCTAAACCTCTCAATAACAGACATTCTAAGAGGCACCATGACCGATTACGCTGTTTCAAAAAATCCTGCCAACGGTGAAATTCTGGCGCGCTATCCTCTGCAATCTCTGGCTGAGCTGGACGCAACCCTTGAGGCCAGCGCAAAGGCCTTTAAGCAGTGGCGCGAGACCGATATGGCGTTGCGCGTAAAGGTGCTGCGCCAGCTGGCTGAACAGCTGCGTCAGCGCGAACCTGAGCTGTCGCGCGCCATCACGCTGGAAATGGGCAAGCCGCTGGCGCAGGCGCGCGCCGAGATCCTTAAGTGCGCCAGTCTGAGCGAATGGTATGCCGAACACGGCCCGGCGATGCTGGAGGATCAACCCACGCAGGTGCCTGATGCCTGGCAGCGTTTTAAACCTGTCGGCACTATTCTGGCGGTGATGCCGTGGAATTTCCCGTTCTGGCAGGTGCTGCGTGGTGCCGTGGGCATGCTGCTGGCCGGCAATACCTATCTCCTTAAACATGCGCCGAACGTAATGGGCTGCGCCTCGCTGATGGCGCAGCTGTTTGACGCAACGGATCTGCCGAAAGGGGCTTTCGCCTCAGTTAATGTCGACAATGACGGCGTCTCTACTGCGATCAAGGATCCGCGTATCGCCGCCGTCGCCGTAACCGGCAGCGTGCGTGCTGGCTCCGCTATTGCTGCACAGGCGGGCGCGGCGCTGAAAAAAACCGTTCTTGAACTGGGCGGCTCAGATCCTTTTATTGTCCTGGCCGACGCCGATCTGGACGAAGCGGTAAAATCAGCCGTGGCAGGCCGTTATCAGAACACCGGACAGGTCTGCATGGCCGCCAAACGCTTTATCGTTGAGGCGGCCATTGCAGATGAGTTTGAGGCGCGCTTCAGCGCTGCGGTGCAGGCGTTAACCATGGGCGATCCGCTGGATGAAAAAAATTATCTCGGCCCGATGGCACGCTTCGATCTGCGCGACGAGCTGCACAAGCAGGTTGAGCAGTCGCTGCGTGAAGGCGCACGTCTGGTGCTGGGCGGCGAAAAGATCGCAGGGGAGGGCAATTACTACGCGCCGACGATCCTGTCCGACGTCACTACGGAGATGACGGCGTTTCGTGAAGAGCTGTTTGGCCCGGTGGCAGCGATAGCTATCGCCCGCGATGCCGATCATGCGCTGGCAATTGCCAACGACAGCGAATTTGGTCTGAGCGCCACGGTCTGGACCGGCGACAGCGCAATGGCGGATCGTCTGGCCGATCGGATCGAAACCGGCGCCGTGTTTATCAACGGCAACGGCGCGTCGGATCCGCGCGTGACCATTGGTGGCGTTAAGAAGAGCGGCTATGGTCGCGAACTCTCCCATTTCGGCGTGCATGAGTTCTGCAATATTCAGACCGTCTGGAAAAACCGCCGCTAAGGCTTTCTGCGTAGCTGAAAGAGAAGCGAGGGCCTGGCCCTCGCTTTTTTGGTTAAAGGGCGTCAGGAGGCGCTGAGGCTTCAGATAAGCGCCTCGCTGAGCCCGTTCGGACATGACGGGCATCTTCCAGCAGGTTTGTCTCTTTTAACGCTGTGCCGAACTACATTGCCTGCGCAACACGCTCAATAAATAGCGCGGCCAGCGTAGATATCGCGCTGTTGCCCGGCAGTCTTTCCTCGTTGATGCGTAACATCAGCGACGTTGAACGTCGACGCCCCTGCAGCAGCGGCAGCGGACGCAGTTCACCGCTCTCCAGCAGCGCTGCGATATTCAGCTCCGGTAGCCAGCCATAGCCTAACTGATGCTGAACCGCCTCAATGGCGGCCGGCAGCGTTGTGAATGACCAGCTCTCTGCCTGCTCGCCATTCACTTCGGACTGCTGCTGCTGCTGGCGATCCAGAATCGTTATGCAGGGCCAGCGCGCAAGTGCGGCAGCGCTAAGCGGCCCCGGCTCGCGGTGCAGCGGATGATCGCGGTGGGCGACGGCGATAAAATCGACGCTCAGCAGGCTTTCTCCCGCTATCTGCTCATCTCCATACTGCGCGACCAGCCAAAGATCCGCCTGCTCCTCAGCCAGCCTGTCGGGCGTTTCGCTGCGGACAATTTCACTCAGCCAGATGCGCACATGGGGATAGCGTTGCTGAAATTCACGTAACACATCAAACAGCAGCGATTTCGGCATAATCGCATCCACCATCAGATCGATGCGCGATCGTTCGCCACGCTGCAGCGCACTGGCCCGGGCTTCCAGCGCGCTGAACCCCTCCAGCAGCGGCCGTACCTGAGCGAGCAGCTGATGTCCGTCTGCGCTGAGAACGGCGCGGCGTCCTTCCTGCTGCAGCAGCGTCATGCCCAGCCGCTGCTGCAACAGGCCAAGCTGATAACTCAATGAGGACTGGCTGCGGTTATTCTTCTCCGCCGCCAGCGCAAAGCTGCCCTCTTTTACGACAGCATCAAGCAGATACCACTGTTCTAAGGTCGTCTTGTGCATGACTATTCATCTAAAAAATGGATGATTAAGCGCTAAAAATAGCGTTATTAATCGTTTTTGCAACGAGTAATAATCTCCTCAAGGCAAATAAATGAGGAGTTCACAATGAGCACTTTCGATAAACACAATCTCTCTGGTCTGGTTGGCAAACATCTGGTTTATACCTACGACAACGGCTGGAATTACGAGCTCTATATAAAAAATGCCAGCACCGTTGATTACCGTATCCACAGCGGCATGGTGGGCAACCGCTGGGTAAAAAACCAGCACGCGTTCATTGTTCGACTGGCGGAAGATGTCTATAAAGTTTCCTGGACCGAGCCTACCGGTACGGACGTCAGCCTGGCGGTTAACCTGGCCGAAAAAGTCTTCCACGGCACAATCTTCTTCCCGCGCTGGGTGATGAACAATCCGGAAAAAACCGTCTGCTTCCAGAACGATCACCTGGATGAGATGGCCAGCTACCGTGATGCGGGCCCGGCATATCCCACCGAGGTAATTGACGAGTTTGCGACGCTGACCTTTGTGCGTGACGCAGGCGAAAATAACGACAGCGTGATTGATTGCCCGGCCAGCGAGCTGCCCGCTGATTTCCCGGCCAACCTGAAAAACTAAAAAACCTCAGAAGAGCTCACGATGAGCTCTTCTGGTTTCTGCTGGTTGGGGGCGAAGAAAGGTCTCAGGCGAGAGGGCAGCCGTTGAGGCTAGAAAAACTGGTATGATCCATCGCCACGTGCTTTCGCCTGATACATCGCGATATCGGCGTTTTCAAATAACAGGGCGGCCGATGTCGTGCCGGATCGCGCAAGGCTGATGCCGATGGCCGCCCCGATCCAGACATCCATGCTGTTGATAACAAACGGCTCCTTCAGGCTGTCAATAATGCGCTGGGCAATAGCGGACGCGGCATCGCGATGGCCACATTTCGCAGCGACAACAAATTCATCGCCGCCCAGCCGCGCCACTGAATCGCCAGGCCGCATGCAGCGCTGCAGCCGCTCGCTCACCTGCTGCAGCAAGGCATCCCCTGTCGCATGTCCCATCGAATCATTGACCGCCTTAAACCCGTTAAGATCGATAAACAGCACGGCGGTGTAGGCCGGATCTTCGCTCTGGGCGAGCATGATGCCAATCTGCTGGTTGATCCAGGCGCGGTTAGGCAGCCCGGTTAAGGTGTCGCGGGTCGCCAGCGTCTCAAGCATCCGCATTTTTTCTTTATCACGCGTGATATCGCGTGAAACCAGCACCGCGCCGATGTTGTGGCCCGTATAAGGATCGCTGACGCCGCAGGCTTTGGTGCCCAGCGTAATGTAATAACCGTCGCGATGAAGCTTGCGCACTTCAACTACGTCCGGCAGCACGCCGCCTGTAAAAATATTTAGCAGCGCCTCTGCGGCGGGTTCGCGATCGTCAGGATGCAGGAAATCGACCACCCGCTGACCGATCATCTCTTCGGCGGACCAGCCGATCATTTCACTGTAGGAAGGGGAGATCGACACGTATCTGCCCTCCGCATCGCAATGAGCGATAAGGTCAGTACTGTTTTCTATCAACAGACGGTATTCCGCCGCGGTACGCAGCGCATCTTCAAGCGCTTTGCGCTGCCCGGTAATATCAAGAATGAATCCGTTGTACTGCAGGCGAGAAGCCGCAGGCTGGCAATCTGGTAAGCCAGAGACCAGTACGCGTCGCGTGGTGCCGTCAAGACACTGTATCGGCACTTCAATATGAAAGGGGATCACGCACTCTAATGCGGCGGTGAGCTGCAGGGCCAGCTGCGCATCATCATCGGCCTGCGCGATGCTCAGCCATTCGCACAGGGTAATGCCTTTCAGCGCCGGGATCAGGCCGACAGGACTTTCCTGACTGACAACGCAAATGCCTCGGGCGTCCGTGGTCCAGAGAGCGGAAAAGGTAGGCTGGATCACAGGATTCATAGTGGTCGGCTCCATTGTTGGCTGACGATACTGGATAACCTCGACACCGGTCGTAACAAACCTCTCAATCGCGCTGTTTGCGGCTAATGCAAACCAGGAACGCTTCGACGAAGTATTCTCAGCGCTGCGGCGTGCCGCGACTGAAAAGGCGCATCGCTGATCTGATGCGTGGTAAAAAATATAAGTCTGGCATTATCGGCGCATTCCCCCCCAATCTTTAATTAACCGGCGGGTGGACAGCTGCCTCACCCTTTATGTGAATGATAATGACCTGCGCTGCGCCAGAAATAACCGCCTGCGTCCGCTGAGAGAGCAGGGTGGCGTTTCACCCGCCGCGGCATGATAAGGAGTGGCGAGCGCTCGCCAGACGGGGGATGAGCGACCGCGGCTATCCCCCGTTCAGGCCTGCGGTTTAGCGGGCGGAAAGGCGGAAAGTTGACACAGAATAGGTCAGATGCTGCACCTGCTCTTCAAGCGAAGCCGCCGCCGCTGCCGACTCCTGCACCAGCGCGGCGTTTTGCTGGGTAACGGAATCCATCTCAGTCACCGCCTTTTCAATTTGCTCAATGCCGCGACTCTGCTCATCAGAGGCGGTTGAAATATGCTCCATAAGGACGTTAACGCGGCTGACAGAGGAGATGATGGCATTCATCGCCTCGCCTGTCCGGCTGACTTGTTCAGATCCTTTTCCTATGATGTTGACGGAATCGGCAATAAGGCTCTCGATCTCCTTCGCCGCCACGGCGCTGCGCTGCGCCAGGTTACGCACTTCGCCAGCGACAACGGCAAATCCTCGCCCCTGCTCGCCGGCGCGGGCAGCTTCAACGGCCGCATTCAGCGCCAGAATATTGGTCTGAAAAGCAATGCCGTTAATAACGCTGATAATATCTTCAATTTTCTTCGAGCTGGAATTAATTAATTCCATTGAGACAATAACTTCACGCGAAACATTCTCGCCTTTTTGCGCATTCTCTACCGCTTCGCCTGTAAGGCGACAGGCTTCATAAACGTTATCGGTATTTTGTTTTACCGTGGCGCCGAGTTCTTCCATGCTGGCGGCGGTTTGCGTTAACGCGGCTGCCTGCTGTTCAGTTCGGGAGGCGAGATCGACGTTTCCTGCGGCTATTTCGCTGGAGGCTGAAGAGACGGAATGCGCGGAATCACGCACCTGCATAATAATTGTCGTCAGCGACAACCGCATTGCCTCCAGCGATCCCATCAGGCTCTGAATTTCGCTGCGGGAAGCTGGCTTAACCGGAACGGGCGCGTCAAGATGGCCTTCGGCAATAAGATTACAGTGCCTTCCTGCCTGAATTAAAGGTTTAAGCACAAAGCGATGCATCAGGACAGATATAGTGATAACCACCAGGCCAAACATCATACCGATCAGCAGCAGCAAAATAACGCCCGAGCTGAAATGGCTTTGAGCATCTTCATTCAGTTTTCTGGCGTAGGCTTCATGCTGCGCCAGCACTTTATCCAGGATAATTTCATAGGCGCGATCCAGGCGAATGACCGTAGGCAATAATTGTGTGAAGCGAGCCTGATCCCGAGCCTGAGCAGCCTCAATCAGCGGTTGAATAGCCTGGTTTCTGTATGCCAGATAAGCCTGCTGGTAGGCCTCCGCCTCCGCTTCTTCCCCTTGCAGGCGCGGGCTATTGATATAAGCCTTAAACGCCACGTCCGCTTTCTCTGCGGCGTTTTTCACCCCATCCAGTGACGGGGATATCTGACCCTCATTTGACTCGATCTCTTTCATATATTCCATTAACCGGACCCGCAGAGTGCGGCTGTGGTTGATGGGATCGATAACAGAGAGCACCACGCGAATCTCTTTATTTACCGCATTAAGGGATTCGTTACTGCGTACAAGCAACCAGATGCTAACCGCAACGCTGGTCAGAAAGAGGATTATCATCAATGAAAACACAAGCAGTGAAGACTTTTTCAGCGACATAACAAATTTCCATTTTTACAGGGTTAGCCGGTATATCGGCCTGGCTGGCCTACTCCTTAGTTCGTTACGGTCTGATTAGCATGCAGTTGACTTTAAACTAATGATTAATCTGGCGATCAATTTTAAAAAGAAAAAGCGTACCAGCCGGTTCATAATAACGGAGCGGTGAAAATTAGCGCGATCTATTTGAATTTCAGAGCCTGATAGCGCCTGAATATCTTTTTACCTGCCTGAACGGACTAATATAGTCTTCGGCTGGAAGAGGTAAATCTGACCGTTTGCTTCTGTTCAGCATTTATTTAAGCAGAAGCCGGGCGATAAAGATGCGGGGGAAAATTAAACCGCAAGCGGAGGATGGCAGGCCGTGATTAAGGTTAACTGGCGCCCGTCTTTATTTACGAAAAGAGGGGTATTCAGGACTGAATAGCAGGCGGCGCAGGCTGTGACGGCTGCGCCGATCGGGATTACTCCGGCGAGGTGGCATCGCCCTCGCCAAGCTCGCGCTGCATCAGATGGGTATCCAGCCAGCTGCCATGCTTAAATCCTACCGCTTTCAGCACGCTGGTGGCGCGAAAGCCGAGCGCGCGGTGCAGGCCAATCGACGCCTGGTTGCTGTTGCCTGCGATCACGGCAACGATCTGGCGAAAGCCCCGCGCTTCAGCAAGACGGATGGCCTCGGTAAGCAGCGCGCGGCCTGCGCCGCGGCCGGTATGTTCAGGATCGAGATAGATCGAATCTTCCAGCGTAAAGCGATAGGCGTATCGCGGCCGATAGGGGGCAAGATAGCAGTAGCCGATCACGCTCTCCTCCTCCAGCGCCACCAGCCAGATCCCGCCTTTCTCCAGCAGCGCGTTCAGCCGGTTCTGCATCTCCTCAATGCCTGGGGGCTCGGTTTCAAAGGTGGCGCTGCCGTGCAGAACATGCCAGGCGTAAATATGCTGAATTGCAGGTATATGAGCGGCTGTGGCGGGAAGAATGTGCATAACGTCCTCGGTATCGACCTTGATAAGGTCATACTACACCTGCAATTTCCCACCGGCAGCAGAAAGAGCCACAGGAAAAAGTGATGGCTCAGCTGTGCTCCATCACCAGTACCGCCAGCGTATCCGGCTCCAGCGCGCGAAAGAGATGTTCCTCGTCGCCTGCGTAACTGATGTAGTCGCCGGGGTGCAGCTCAACGGGTGAGGCTTTCGGGCCCACCAGGGCGCGCCCCTGCGTCACGATAATATGCTCGATGGTGCCGGGCGAGTGGGGCAGCGAGCAGCGTTCGCTGCCGGGCTGCGTATTCAGCAGGTAAATATCGCGCCGGGCGCCGGGCGGACAGGTTGCCAGCAGCACCGCCTGATAGTCCGCCAGCTCTGCGGTTACGGTCGGGCCTTCGCCGCGTCGGATTATCTGCATGCGCTTCTCTTCCGGCTCCATCAGGCGTGAAAAAGGAATATTCAGCGCGACGCACAGCGCCCACAGCGTTTCAATGCCGGGATTGCCGTTGCCAGATTCCAGCTGCGACAGGGTCGACTTTGCGATACCCGCGCGGCGGGCGACTTCAGCCAGCGAAAGGCCGGCGCGCTGGCGTTCACGCACCAGGCCATTGGCAATAATTGTGATCGGGGTCACGTTCACTCCTGTTTTCTAAAACGAACGAATCGTTCGTATTGTAAAACGATTCGGCTGCGTTCATTATAATAGATATTTCGTTCGTTATAAGAAGGATTTGTTATGCCAGAGCATCGCATTCCCTTAAGCCGGGAGGTGGTTAAAGCCATTTTTCTGGTCTGTCTCGCTGACGGGATCGTCGGCTTGTCCTACGGATCGCTGGCCATTGCCGACGGTTTTTCGATTTGGGTGCCTGTGGCGCTCTCGACGCTGGTGCTGGCCGGCGCGTCAGAATTTCTGTTTATTGGCATCGTGGCGGGTGGCGGCAGTCCGCTCACCGCGGCGCTGGCTGGCCTGCTGGTGAATGCGCGCCACCTGCCGTTTGGCATCGCGGTAAAAGATCTGGTGGGGAGTGGGGCGCGCGGCCTGTTCGGCTGTCATATCATGAACGATGAAAGCGTGGTGTTCGGCATTTCCCAGTCGACGCTGGCGCAGCGTCGCGCTGCCTTCTGGCTTTGCGGCATCGGAATCGGGCTTATCTGGCCGCTGACGGTTATTACCGGCGCGGCTATCGGCCAGTTTATTCCCGACGTTTCCGCTATCGGCCTTGACGCGGTATTTCCCGCTATTTTGATCGCGCTGATATTCCCGGCGCTGCGCCAGCGCCGTACGCTGATCCCGGCGTCCGGCGGCGCGCTGCTGTCGATTCTGGCGACGCCTTTCGTTCCGGCTGGCATGCCGGTGCTCTTTTCCCTGCTGGGATTACTGTCGTGGAGGATGCGTAAATGAGTCATCAGGCGCTGATCGTTGCGGGTATCGCGCTGCTGGCATCGGGCACCTATCTGATGCGGCTGGCGGGCGTGAAGCTGGGCAACCGACTGCCCATCACGGAGCGAACGCAAACTATGCTGTCGGACGCGGCGACTATCCTGCTGCTGGCGGTCGCCTCCACCAGCACGCTGTTTGAAGGCCAGCATTTTGCCGGTATGGCGCGGGTGCTGGGCGTCGCTTTTGCTATTTTTCTCGCCTGGCGTAAGGCACCGCTGATTGCAGTGATCATCGGCGCGGCCGTGATGACCGCCGCGCTGCGCTACTGCGGCGTGCCCTGAGCGGCGCGCCACTGCGCGCGCGTTATGGCAAAGGTCAGGCTGGCGGGCGCGTCGGGCACATCATAAACGTGCCCGTTCACCGTAAATCCCGCCTTCTCCAGTACGCGCTGCGAGGCGAGATGATTTGCCCGCACCGCGGCGTCAATAACCTGCAGCCCGCACTCCTCAAAGCCATAGCGCACCATGGCGCGCGCAAACTCGGTAGCCAGGCCCTGTCCCCAGGCGTGGGTCGCCAGCCGATACCCCAGATTATTTACCGGCCTGCCGCCGAACTCGCGCAGGGTCAAACCGCCAAAGCCGAGGATGGCATGCGGCGCATCGCGCTGCGTCAGTGCCATATTGCCAAAGCCGTGCTGCTGCCAGTGCGCAATCCAGCGATCCAGCAGATGCTGCGCCTCATCCAGATTTGCCAGCGGCCCGGCGGGGTTAAAGGAATTGGTGGCGGGATCGCCATAGATACGCATCAGCGTCTCCCTGTCCTGCGCGACAACGGGACGCATCGCTAAACGTTCGGAAATCAGTTGCATATTCAGCTCCCTCGGCGGCGATGACCGGCGGCCATCCGCCGCCAGCATAACCTGTTTTCATCCCTGAATAACGCGCTGCGTTAAGGCGCGCTCTGTGACAGCAGCTTGCCCATCACGCTGTCGCGCTCCAGAATGTTCAGCCTGCGCACCAGCGGCAGAAAGCGGCGATCGTCATTGGTAAGCTTAATCAGTTTGGGATGGGTGGCCGGTTCGCGCACGCAGAGTAAAAACAGCGACATCTTCAGGCTGTCCCACTGGAACACATCCTGATAAAAGAAGGCGGAGCTTTCGCACTTTTTCAGATAGCAGCTAAAGCCTGGCTGCTCGCGCATAACGATCTGGCAAAGGAAATTAATAATAATATAGCTGCCGCGGTTGATGCCCTGGCGGATCTGCGCAAAGTCGCTGCGCTGGGCGATCTGCGCGTAGTAGTCGTCAATACCGATCTGCGTAAGCGGCATAATCAGCTCCAGCCAGCGGGCGATAAACGCATTGTTTGGCGGCGAGGCGAGGAACCAGGCTTCCACCACCGGAAAGTCTTTATCCACCGTGGTGCCGTCGCTGTAGTAGCCGACGATATCGTAACCGCTGCGCTGGTGAACCCAGGCGAAATCCTGATAGACCAGCGTCGAGCTGTCGACCCAGATGCCGCCGTAGCTTTTCAGCAGGGCGAGACGGATAACGTCCCCTTTGTGCGACATACCTGTCTGGGCGTAATCAAAGCGCAGCCACGGCAAAAACTCCCTCACCGACTCGCGGTTCAGCAGGTGGACATGATGGTCCGGGTTCATCTGCTTTATTTTTTGACAGAACGCCTGAATAAAATCGGGCGGCGTCAGATCGTCCCAGTACATCCAGATCACTTTTGGAATAGCGGGCGCGGCGGCACGCTGACCAATATCCTTCACATCATTGTCCTGCGCCTCGGAATAGGCCAGATCGGGAAAGCGAAAAAGGCGCAGCTTATATAAAACATAAAGCAGGAGAAATTTTGCCGTTCTGAGATGTCGTTTCAGCTTTTGCATTTTTGCTCCGCCTGTTATTTAAGGACGCTGTTGTTCAAGCATTAATTTTCCCAGAATGCTTTCGGCTTGGAGGATGCGCAGCTTACGGGCCAGCGGTAAAAACTGGCGGTCGCTGTTGGTCAGCTTAATTAACGTCGGATGAGAGGTCGGCTGGCGCGTGCAGAGTAAAAACAGCGACATCTTCAGACAGTTCCACTTAAAGACATTCTGATAATAAAAAGCGGAGGTTTCGCACTTTTTCAGGTAGAGGTTGACGCTGTCCGCTTCGCGCATGGCTATCTGGCAGAGATAGTTGGTGGTTAAATAGCTGCCGCGCGGGATGCCCTGTTTAATGCGTTCGAAATCGGGACGATCTTTAATGCGACGATAGTAATCGTCGACGCTGATTTTGGTCAGCGGCATAATCAGTTCCAGCCAGCGGCTGACGAAGCCGTTTTCCGGCGGCGCGCACATAAACCAGGTTTCGATCACCGGAAAACGCGCATCCTGGGTGTTGGCGTCGCTGTAATAGCCCACCATGTCATAGCCGTTGCGTTCATGCACCCAGCTGAAATCCTGATAAACCAGCGTCGAGCAGTCGACCCAGATGCCGCCGTAGCGCTTGAGCAGGGCAAGGCGGATCACGTCGCTTTTATGCGCCAGGCCGATACCCTGATAATCAAAATTCAGCGTTGGAAGATATTTTCTCAGGCTGTTGCGGTCGAGCAGAATAATTTCATGCGCCTGGTTAATCGTCTTCATTTTTTTATGGAAGGCCATGATATGGTCAGGTGGGTTTGGGCTATCCCAGTACATCCAGATCACTTTTGGGATAGCGCTTTTTTCGCCGTCGTGTCTGGTGAGAATATCTAATGCCTCATTTTCATCGCGATCTGAATAGGCGAGGTCGCTGAATTTGAATAATCTCAGTCGAAACAGGGCGTACAGACATAAAAAGCGTACAACCCTTATCGGGTATTTAAGGCGATCCATTTCACAACCTCTGTTTAATGGCTTTGCTGGTGTTGGTTGAAAGGGACACCGGCGCGCGCTTACTGACAATCGGCCGGTATCAAAATAAAAAAAAGTCTGGTTGAATGCTGAAATTTAACGATCTGTGATGTCGGTTCGCAATCCCCGCCCCGCTAATTCAGAGTTTAGCTAGCGGCTCAGATAAGCAGCCATAAAGCAACCTGGTGTGCTTTGTTGAGAAAGCTTCTCATTATCGCAGCTGATTTGTTAGGATGGCGCAACTGTTTGTCAGGTCAGGAAGCCTTTTCATGCATCACCCACTGAAGATTTTCTCCGCGGTGCTGCTGGCGATCGGCGTTATCTTAACGCCCGCGACGCTGGCGCACGCCAGACCGAGCATGGAGCCGCTGGGCGATAACGTGGCCGATCGCGGCTCGGCGTTTTATCGCTTTAGCACGCGGACCTTTATCTCTGCCGACGGGCTGCGTCGCTATAAAGTGTGGCTCGGCGTGCCGAAGCAGGCGGCGCCGTCAGCGGGCTTCCCGGTGCTCTATCTGCTGGACGGCAACGCCGCGATGGCGCGCCTCAGCGAAAATCGCCTGAAGCAGTTGGCGGACAAGCGGCCGCCGATGCTGGTGGCGGTAGGATATGATACCCGCCTGCCGTTCGACGTTGAGGCGCGCGCGCTGGACTATACGCCGCCCGGCGGAGAGCAGGGCGATGCGCGGCACGAACGCTATCGCGGCGGCGGAAGCCACGCGTTTCGCGAGCTGCTGCAAAAGCAGATTGCGCCCTGGGCGGAGAGACAGGCAAAAAGCGATCCGCAGCGTCGGGCGCTGTGGGGCCACTCTTACGGCGGGCTGTTTGTGCTGGATAGCCTCTACAGCGGCGCGGGCTTTACGCACTATTTCAGCGCGGCGCCGTCGCTGGGCTGGCGTCATCAGCGCATCGTCGAGCTGGCGCAACAGGCATCGCCGCAGGCGCTGAGAGGTAAACGGCTCTACCTGATCGAAGGTGACGGGCGCAGCGATCGCCATGAAGAGAAGCGTGCGGCGCAGATCAACGACGCCGACCGTCTGCTGATCGCCACGCTGCGCGACAAGGGCCTCAGGCTGGATGAAATTCGCTATCCGGGTCAGACCCATGGCGAGCTGCTGCCCTCATCGCTGGAGAGGACGCTGAATATCGTCTCCGGCGCGGAGTAACGCGGCAGCGATATGTAGCACAGGCGCAGCTCGGCAACGACATATCACACTATTTTTATACCGTTGTTTAGCTGCTGTTTAATTTATTACAAAGACGCTTTCCGCCGCGTTTAAATAGCCGGTAAAAAGAGGTTATTTTAGCGACAAATAATCGCATCTGCGAAATAAACAGCCTGGCTTACAGGAAATTAGCGACCACATAATAAGTCAGCCACCCCACGGCGCTGGTGGCAGCAACAGCGAAAAGAACAAATACTAAGACCTTGATTTTTATATTATTTACCAAGATGGTTGCTCACTATAATCAGATTGAAACTAACAGGGTTGCGGAATTATTTAGGCAATAGTTTTACTGAATTAAAACCACAAAAATATGACCTGAGTCATTATCACTCTATTTAAGCTGACGCACTATGCTGGCCCATTAATTTAACTGCGATTCTGTCGCCGGTTGCCTGTACGGAGTGAGAAATGAATAACGACCGCAAGAGAGTGCAAAATGCCGCTTTAAAAGCGCGGCCGTGGTATCAGTATCAAAGCGAAGCCGTTTTCGCCGAGCTTGAAAGCTCCCCGCAGGGGTTATCTGCTGACGAGGCGCAGGCGCGGCTGGCAGACATCGGCCCCAACACGCTGCCGCAAAAGAAACCCCAGCCGGCCTGGCTGAAGTTTTTGGCCCACTTCAACGATATGCTGATCTATATCCTGCTGGCGGCAGCAGTGATTACGGCGATCATGGGCCACTGGGTTGATACCTTTGTGATTCTCGGCGTTGCTGTCATTAACGCCTTTATCGGCTTTATTCAGGAAAGCAACGCCGAGAAGTCACTGAAGAGCATTCAAAATATGCTCTCCAGCGAAGCGGTGGTGGTGCGCGGCGGCGAAGTGATGACGGTGCCGGGCGAAACCCTTGTGCCTGGCGACGTGGTCATGCTGCGTCCCGGCGATCGTATTCCGGCGGATCTGCGCCTCTTCGACGTGCATAACCTGCGCGTGGAAGAGGCTATCCTGACCGGCGAATCGACCGTGGTGTCAAAAAGCAGCGCAGCGATTGCAGGGGAAAAAGCGCTGGGCGATCGGCTTAACCTCGCTTTTTCCGGCACCACCGTCAGTTCGGGCACCGCCTCTGGGGTGACGATCGCCACCGGCCGCGACACCGAGCTGGGTCATATCAACGATATGATGAGCGATATCGAAACCGCCAAAACGCCGCTGCTGCAGCAGATAGATAAGCTTGGCAAAGCGATCTTTGCGGCGATCCTGCTGATGATGGGCGGGCTGTTTGTGTTTGGTTTTCTGCTGCGCGACATTCCGCTGGCCTCGCTGGCGCTGTCGGTAATCAGTCTGGCGGTCGCGGCGGTGCCGGAAGGCCTGCCGGCGATTATCTCGATTATTCTCTCACTGGGCGTGCAGTCGATGGCGCGCAAACAGGCCATCATCCGCAAGCTGCCGACGGTAGAAACCCTGGGCGCAATGTCGGTGATCTGCTCCGATAAAACCGGCACGCTTACCATGAACGAGATGACGGTCAAGGCGGTGGTGCTGGCGGAAAGTCAGTGGCGCGTCAGCGGCGACAGCTACGAGCCGGTGGGCGAGATCCTCCCGGCAACGACGGAGAGCGGGCGGACGGCGGCGCAGGATCCGGTGATGGCGCGCTTTCTCACCGCTATTGATATCTGCAACGAAAGCCAGATCCAGCAGGATGCGACAGGGCGCTGGCGCATCGTTGGCGGGCCGACCGAGGGCGCGCTGAAAGTACTGGCGGCGAAAGGGGGGATAAAAGCGGGTCAGCAGCAGCTGGCCAGCAAGCTGCCCTTCGACTCGCTCTATAAATATATGGCGGTCAGCGGCGAAGCGGACGGCGAGGCCTGGGTGCTGATGACCGGCGCGCCAGACGTGCTGCTGTCGCTCTGCGCCCATCAGCAGAGCGCCAGTGGCGCACAGCCGCTGGATCGCGCTTACTGGGAGGCGGCAATTACCCGCTACGCCAGCGAAGGGCTTCGCACCGTGGCGGCGGCGTGGAAGCGCGTGCCGCATGCCCTCGACTCGCTGGATCATGCGGATCTGCGCGAGGAGATGGTGCTGCTGGGTCTCGCCTGCATGATGGATCCGCCGCGCCCTGAAGCGGTTGCGGCTATCGACGACTGCCAGCAGGCTGGCATCCGCGTCAAAATGATCACCGGCGATCATCAGGAAACGGCGATGGCGATAGGCAAAATGCTGGGCATCAGCAACAGCGATAACGCCCTGACGGGGCGCGATCTGGAGTATATGAGCGACAGCGAGCTTGCTCAGGCGGCGCGACAGTACGATATCTTCGCGCGCACCAGCCCGGAGCATAAGCTGCGTCTGGTGAAGGCGCTCTCTGCCAGCGGTGAAGTGGTTGGCATGACCGGCGACGGCGTCAACGACGCGCCGGCGCTTAAACAGGCGAGCGTTGGCATCGCAATGGGCATCAAAGGGACAGAGGTGACGAAAGAGGCCGCCGACATGATCCTGGCCGACGACAACTTCGCCACCATTGCCGCCGCGGTGAAAGAGGGGCGACGGGTCTACGATAACCTGATTAAAACCATTCTGTTTATTATGCCGACCTGCCTGGCGCAGGGGCTGCTGATTATTATTGCAATTCTGATGGGGAACCTGCTGCCGCTGACGCCGGTACAGATCCTGTGGATGAATATGGCAACCTCTGCCACGCTCTCATTTGGCCTGGCCTTTGAAGCGGCCGAGGCGAACGTGATGCGTCGGCCACCGCGCGACGTCAGCGCCTCCGTAATGGACGGCTATGCCGTCTGGCGCATGATCTTTGTTGGCCTGCTGATCTCCGTCAGCGCCTTTGTGCTTGAGGCCTGGCTGCAGACGCGCGGCTATGAGCCGGAATTCATCCGTACCGTGCTGCTGCAGACGCTGGTTACCGCGCAGTGGGTCTATATGCTGAACTGCCGCAGCGCCAGCCGCTTCTCGCTTGATAGCGGCATGCTGAAAAACCGCGGCATCTGGCTGGTGAGCGGTGTGCTGGTGCTGCTGCAGGCGCTGATTATCTATCTGCCGCTGATGAATACGCTGTTCGGTACCCGCCCGCTCCCGTTTAAATACTGGCTCATCGCCCTGGTTGTCGGTGCCGTGCTTTTTAGCATCGTCGAGCTGGAAAAATGGCTGACGCGTCGCTGGCGTCGCGCCTGATTACTTAAAAACGCCCTGCGAGCAGGGCGTTTTTTTTAGCGCCGGGGAGCGCTTTGTGCAATAACATAATTAGACGATGTGATTAACGAAGGCGGATTATTAATAATCTTGCTGATCCGCTGCATTCTCATGCGTATTAAAAGTCATGTTATTTAAGTGTATGATTCAAATGTTATTTTTATGTTTTTTCGCGCGTTGCTTTCTGCTTTCCTCTGTGAATAAATAAAGCCTGCAAACACAACAATATAGCCAGCGGCCCGATCCGCTGCGACTGTCGCCTCTTTTAAAGGCGTTCTGCAGGGAAAACATGACTGACGAAAAAGCACGGCTGGCCAGGGAAATAAGCGCCAGAGTGGCTGATATTGAGCCGCAACTTATCGCCATCCGGCGCGATATTCATGCCCGTCCCGAACTCGGCTTCGATACGCTGCGCACCGCGGAGATCGTCGCCAGCTGGCTGCGCGAACATGGCCTGGATCCCAAAACGGGCGTCGGCCGCACCGGCGTGCTGGTGGATATTGTCGGCGCACAGCCGGGCAAAACGCTGCTGCTGCGCGCGGATATGGACGCGCTGCCGATCCAGGAGCAGACCGGTCTGCCCTTTAGCAGCACCATCCCCGGCAAAATGCACGCCTGCGGACACGATCTCCATACCGCCACGCTGCTTGGCGTCGCCGCTATCCTGCCGCACTACCGTCAGCAGCTGAAAGGCAGGGTACGCCTTATCTTCCAGCCCGCTGAGGAAACCCCGGAAAGCGGGGCGGAAGCGATGATTGCCGACGGTGCCGCTGAGGGGGTCGACTGGGCCGTCACGCTGCACAACAAGCCTGAGCTGGCAGCAGGGGAGGTGGCGCTGACGCGCGGCGGCAGCACCGCATCGAGCGACGAGTTCGACGTGCGGGTGTATGGCGTCTCGACTCACGCCGCGCGGCCCCATATGGGCGTCGATCCCATCGTTGCCACGGCCTCGCTGATTGGCCAGCTGCAAACGCTGATCTCACGCGAGCGCGATCCGGCTCACTCTGCGGTGCTGACCATCGGCCATATTCAGGGCGGCGCCACGCATAACATCATTCCCGACAGCTGTTTGCTTCAGGGCACCATCCGCACCAAATCGCCGCAGGTGCGCGCCGATATGGAGAGTTCGTTCCGCCGCGTATGCGCAGGCGTCGCGCTGGCGATGAACGTGCGCGTCGAGGTGGACTATCAGCGCGGCGTGCCGCCGCTGATGAATGACGACCGGCTGATCGACGCGCTGGAGGGGATCCTTTCGCATCAGTTCGGCAAATCCATCCTCGCGAAACCGAGCGACAGCTTTGGCGCGGAAGATTTTTCACTGTTTACCGAGCGCGCGCCGGGCTGCCAGATCCATATCGGCTCCGCCACGCCGGGGCGCGACGACCACCTGCATAACTCCGACTATCAGCCCGATGAGCGCAGCATTGCCGCTGGCGCTCAGGCGCTGGTGCGCCTGTCGGTCGATCTGCTTTCTGACAATAATAACTGAGGATATCACTATGATGATGCGCAAAGGGCTGTTCGCAGCCACCCTGGCTCTGGGCCTGGCGGCCGTACCGGCGCTCAGCCTGGCAAAAGATTTCGGCACCCTGAAGTTCGCCACCGAAGGCAGCTATCCTCCGTTCAACCAGACCACGCCGAACGGCAAGATCGTCGGCTATGAGCCCGATATCGTGGCTGAGCTGGCGAAGCGCGTCGGCTTTAAATATGAAATCAGTGCCCAGAAGTGGTCAGGCATGATCCCTGGTCTGATTGACGGTAAATATGACGCCGTTATCGATGCGGTGACGGTTACGCCGAAGCGCGCCGAAGCTATCGACTTTACCCAGCAGTACACCGTCAGCGTCTCCAGCTTTGTCACGGCCAAAAACTCACCGCTGGCGACGCTACCCGGCAGCGGCAGCGTGGTCACCGCCGATGACGCCGCGGGCATGCAGAAAGCGATCGACGAGTTGAAAACCACCTTCAAGGGCAAAACTATCGCGGTGCAGGTCGCCACCATTCAGGCGGACTTCCTGCAAAAATATCTTGCGGACGTTGCCACCATCCGTACCTATCAGGCCGGCCCGGAAACCTACGCCGACCTGCTGAACGGCCGCGTGGACGCGGTAATGGCGTCGCGCACTAACCTTAACGCCTTTGTGAAAAAGCATGCGTCCGCCATCAGCAGCAGCGGCTACGGTTTTAGCGGCGGCGTGCTGGGGGCGGGATCGGCGATCGGCCTGCGCAAAGGCAACGCCGAGCTGAAGGCGGCGCTGGATGAGGCGCTCGCCGCGATGATCAAAGATGGCACGCTGAGCAAACTTTCCGTTAAATGGTTCGGCGAAGACGTCGCGCCGAAAGCCTGATAGCCGATGTTGACGCAAATCGACTGGCAGCTGATTGGCTTCGGCGACGAAGGCTGGGGCGGCGTGCTGCTGAGTGCCGCTACTGTAACGGTTACCGTTTCGCTCTGCGCCTGGCTGCTGGGGGCGGCGCTGGGCAGCCTGCTGTGCTGGATGCAGATTGCCGGTTCGCGCTGGCAGCAACGGCTGGCGTCGGGTTATATCACGGTGTTTCGCGGCGTGCCGGAGCTGCTGGTCATCTACCTGTTTTACTTCGGTGGACGCCAGGTGCTCTCCTCGGCTGGCACCGCGCTGGGCATGCAGGGGCCGTTTGATATTAACGGCTTTATCGCCGGCGCGATCGCCATTGGCCTGATCTCGGGCGCCTATCAGAGCGGCGTATTTCGCGGCGCCTTTTACGCCATTCCGCGCGGCACGCTGGAAGCGGCAACGGTGACGGGGATGGGGCGGATGATGCTGTTCCGCCGCATGATCGTCCCCCAGGCGCTGCGCACCGCGCTGCCGGGAATGGGCAACCAGTGGCAGTCGGTGATCAAAGAATCGGCGCTGGTCTCCGTGACCGGGCTGGTGGAAACCATGAATCAGATCACCATGGCCGCCAACTCTACGCAGATGTCTTTTTTCTTCTACAGCGTCGGCGCCGTGATCTATCTGATTATTACCACCTGCTCAGACTGGGTGTTTCGCGCGGTAGAGAAATTTGCCATGCGCGGCCAGCAGCGCGCCAACGTGTAAGGAAAGCCAATGGACCTCCCTTTTTTGCAGGAAACCCTGCTGGCGCTGCTCAAAGGCCTGCCGCTGACCGTTAATCTGGCCCTGCTGTCGCTGCTGGGCGGCGGCCTGCTGGCGCTGGGACTGAATCTGCTGCGGCAGACGCGCGTCGGCGCCTGGGTCGCCCGCTTCTACGTCTGGCTGTTTCGCGGTACGCCGCTGCTGATTCAAATTTTTATGATCTACTACGGGCTGGGCAGTTTGCCGGCGGTGCGTGAAAGCGTGCTGTGGCCGCTGCTGCGCGATCCCTACTGGTGCGGCTTGCTGGCACTGATCCTCAACGACGCAGCCTATACCTCAGAGATCCTGCGCGGCGGCCTCAATGCGGTAAGCCCTCAGTCGCTGGAGGCGGCGAAAGTCTGCGGGATGCCATCGCACAAGATTTTCACGCGCATTACGCTGCCGATCGCCATCCGCCAGGCGCTGCCCGCCTACAGCAACGAGATTATCTCAATGCTTAAATCTACCTCGCTGGTCAGTACCATCAGCCTGATGGAGATGACCGGTATCGCCGACTCTATCGTCTCCTCTACCTTTCGCGCGCTGGAGGTTTTCCTCAGCGCGGCGGCGATCTATCTGCTGCTCAGCATACTGGTGAGCAAAGGCGTCTCTCTGCTGGAGCGGCGCCTCTCCCCCTACTACTTTGGAGCGCGTTGATGACCCAACCCACCATCAAGCTGAGCCATCTCAGAAAAAGCTATGCGGGACATGAAGTGCTGCACGATATCAGCCTGACGGCGCAGGATGGCGATGTTATCTCGCTGATCGGCGCCAGCGGCTCGGGCAAAAGTACGCTGCTGCGCTGTATTCCCTTTCTGGAAGTACCGCAGGCGGGCGTCATCGCCGTGGGCGAGAACAGCGTCACGCTGGATAATCCTGACGAAAAGCTCAGCCGCGCGCAGCGTCAGCGCATCAAGCTGATGCGAATGCAGCTCGGCTTTGTGTTTCAGAGCTTTAACCTCTGGCCCCATAAGACGGTGATAGAGAACATCATCGAAGCGCCGGTGCAGGTGCAGAAGCGCAGCGTTAAAGAGGCGACGGAAGAGGCCGAGGCGCTGCTGCATAAAGTGGGTCTTTACGCGAAGCGCGACGCCTGGCCGTCCCAGCTGTCGGGCGGCCAGCAGCAGCGCGTGGCGATCGCGCGCGCGCTGGCGCAGCAGCCGAAGGCGATTCTGTTTGATGAGCCGACCTCGGCGCTCGATCCCGAACTGGTGGGCGAGGTGCTGCGCGTTATTCGCGGCCTGGCGGAGGAGGGCCGCACGATGATCATCGTCACGCACGAGATGGGCTTCGCGCGCGACGTGTCGAACAAAGCGGTGTTTCTGCATCAGGGCATAGTGGAAGAGGAGGGGCCGCCGGAGCAGCTCTTTCTCGATCCCATTTCGCCCCGCTGTCGTGCGTTTGTGAACAGCCACTTTCAGCGCAACGCGAGCTAACCGCCGTCAGATCTATACCACCTCGACCAGCTGGAAGGTTTCGAACACCAGTTCCATCTCGGGGTGAAAGGTGCCTTCGTTCTGGAAAAAGCGCTGATGCTCGCGGCGCCAGCTCTCCAGGCTGAGATCGTCCTCACCTTCCAGCATCGCCATCTCCGGCGTCACGCGGTCGAAGCGGGTCAGAAACAGGCCGGTGGTGCGGATAACGCAGCGCGGCTGACCCGCGCCGTCCAGGATAATGCTGTAGCCGCCAGGCTCAGGCTTCGATTCCTCATCCTGCCACATCTGCAGTGAGCCGCAGCTCGCCATTTTTTTACCGGCGATTACCAGCGTAACCAGACGGTCGGCCAGCTCGGCCGAGTCGCCGAACGCCCACGCGTTCGCCTCAGGGTACTTATCGATCAACTGCTCCAGAGAAACGGACATCAGATCACTCCCGATCGGGTGCGCCGCGGCTGCCGTTCGCGCGCGTAACGACGCACAAATGCAGGCTGGCCAGCGGCAAAGGTAAGGTAAACAGCTGCAGCCACAGCGGGGGATAAACCGCATCGACGCCGTGGTTCTGCAAACTGTTGTAGAGCTTAACCGGAATGGCCTGCGCTAAACAGGCAAAGATCATCGCGACGGCGAATTTGCCGATTGCGCGCCCAGACGCGCGCCACCGCAGTCGCCAGGTCTGGCGCGGCGAGCGGCAGCGACAGCAGCAAAACATCGCCACGGCGATGCGCCCTGGTAGTGCGCCAATAAAAAGGGCCAGTTATCAACCCGTTCAGCACCGGTATGCGCCAGCCGCGAACCCTGTATTTTCAGGTAAGAAGCAGCGTTAATAAAGGAGAGGCAGAGGGGCAACCAGGTAGTTAATTACGATCTCAGCCTGCACCTTCTGGTTTTTAACTTTTAACTGCCATAAGGTTCTTCATTAATTAATTAATGGGCCGGTAAGTGTCATCAATAGCGTCATGGTGTAACAGAAGATTTCTGTCTGGCTATATTTCGTAAAGCGCGATAGCGGGTAATCGCTTATTTTCTCGCTGGAGAAAAAGAAAAAATCCGGCGGGAAGCGCAAGCTCTGCCGCTATTTCCATCATCTTATAAATTCCTTTCAGCAGGAAATAATGGCCCTTCTTTGCAGTTTTATTCTGCGCCGCTTCACCTGCGTGGTGACTGCTCCACGGCATAAAAGGGTGACGTAAAGCCGTGCGCTCCCTCGGCAGCAGCCTCTCGCGGCCCCGGCGCTGAGCGATTTTTCATCGCCGCTAAGGTGGTGATTAACGGATACTCATCAATAATAAGTGAGACGGTAAAGGCTACCGTCTGGTGTCAAAAAGAGAATGTGGCGCTGCGCAACTGGTCAGCGCCCTCCTTACTGATAACATGAGGTAATCCATGACTATCGCTTCGCTTAACGAGTCATCCCGCGATCTTTCGCAGTTTGTCGGTACGCATTTTGTCTACACCTACGATAACGGCTGGAAGTATGAGTGGTACGCACGCAACGAAACCACCTGCGACTACCGCATCCATCAGGGGCTGGTGGGCGGCCGCTGGGTTACTCATCAGAAAATGAATGCCGTGCAGTTCGCACCCGGCATCTTCAAGGTGGACTGGGCTTTGTTGAATAAATCGAACTTTTGCTGAGTTGAAGGATCAGATCACGCATCCTCCCGACAACACAGACCGTTCCGTGGCAAAGCAAAAATTCAAAATCACCAACTGGCCCACCTACA
>NZ_JAKRNN010000021.1:0-75950 GCF_022346785.1 Pantoea sp. ACRSC | reverse complement strand
CTGAGCGGATTCGCGTTTAAACTCTGCGCTGAAATTTCTTTTTTTCATTGAGGCACCTGTAATGTTCTGAGGTGAGCATATCACCTCTGTTCAGGTGGCCAAATTCAGTAAACCACTTCATCCTCAGCTGCTGTGTTGATCTGAAAAAGTGAAAATTGTCCTTTTTTATTGGACCTAGAGTCTGACCTTTTCTTTAGCGCCCTTGACGTGTGACTCTCTCCAGCCCGTTTGTTGTCTACAGGCTGTGTAGCCGATACGCATAAATCATTCATAAAATACCTCTCTGCTAGATAAGTGGAATCGATTTGCCACGCATCTTCTGCACAGCGTGAATCTGACGGCCAGCCTCGTTGCTGACCTTCTGGTATTTGGTACTGATGCGGTGCTCAACGTATGCCGCCGCACCCGCCATAATCTGCTTGTGATACTCCGTCTCTGTTTCTACTGCCTTGACTACGCGGTCAGCTGCCGGCCGTTTGCAGGCAATCTCAGCGCGGCTCAGTTCCACGCGACGCTGCGGCGCTCCCTGACTAAATGCGCTCGCCAGAATCGCTTCAATCTCACGCGCCTTAATAGCCTCTTCAGCCCGGCGAGCGTTGCGACGTGACTTCGTGTTATCTTTTCCAACAGGGTTAAGTGATTTGCCATAGACGATGTTCGCCATAAATCCTCCGGTTAGTTACTGGCTGCACTGTCGCAACAATGCACTCAGTAACCACTGTTAGAGTTCGGTGCGTTCTCGGCACCTTCCGTAGAGCTTCCCGCTCGTTGTTACAAAGAGCTGCTATCCGTTTCGTACTGCGCCAGCGTCCTGCTGATGGATTAAAGATACAGATAAAACTGTATTACCGTCAACAGATAAAACTGTAAAATTGATATGAAAATACATATATATATGTATTTAAACGGAAATAAATTTTCTACAGCCGCAAAAATCCCGCACAAAGCTGGACTCAGTGCTACGATTTCATGGCTTAACAGGAGGAGGTTGGTGGCATGAGAAACAAAGATGTGGCTGACTTGCACAGGAAGATGATGCCTGAGGTGGGAGAGGTTCTTGGTAGGGGGGCTATGGAGCTGCTGAGGGAGGGGCGGGCGATAACTAATCTGGCAATAAAGGAGAAGATAACAGGTCTTTATGCTGATAAAGCAGATGACATAGTAGTGCAGATGGCGCTGGCTCTGCTGTCGACGACGCACTGACGGTGCAGGTCAGGATTGCGGGCAAAAAAAACCGCCAGACCAGCGCTGGCGGTAACTTGTCGAGCAACAAGCAAAGTGATGGATATATTTCACTTTCATTATTGGCCGATATTTTTTTACCTGCAAGCGTAAGCGGCAAAAAAAGCCCGCACACGGCGGGCAAGAGTGATGCGGACAATTAGCTTGTTCCGGCCCTGAGGCCGTGTCTCTCTGGACATTAGTGTTATCGGCAGGGCAGGAGATAGCTTTAGGGGTGGGCACAAAAAACCCGGCGCGGTGGCCGGGATTATGGTCACCCATTAAAGTTTATCTACCATTTTATCAATTGCTTCAAGGCATGACTGTTTGTATGGTCCATTAACTTTAACTCTCCTGTTCATAACTCTTACGCTTCCAGTTGGAAGAATTGAGAATGGGCACCCTTTCGCGAAGGCAACAACACCAGTTGTCTGGAAATCCTTGATATTGACGACCCCTTCCTCTACGGCAGTAAAGTCGAATATTTCAGGGTTGCTTACCAGTAGCTGCTGTATGTCGCTGTCTATAGAATTAAGAACTGCTGCATATGCAGAAGCGGGCCCCATATACTGTGTAAGCCGATTTTTGGCGATCATATGCACTTTCGGTAATGGACGGTTCACGGCATTTAATTTATTGGCAAAGGCATAGGAAGCGTAAATGTCAGATGGTAGTTTCAATCCGTAAATCAACGAGAAGGCGTTTTGGATCGCCCTGCGTGATGAGTCGTCAGCCATGACTGGCAGGATGAGCTTATCGACAGCAGCTAAGGCAACCTGAGTGTAAATTGAAAAGCTAGGGTTGCAGTCTACAAACAGCACATCATACTCACCATCAAGCCCAGCAATTAAATCATTTATCCAATCAATGATGCTAACCCAAGCATTCGTCCCCGGTATTTGTTGGTTTGCTAGGGTGTTAATGGCATTAGCCTGTAGCTCCAGAAGTGGATCGCCACAAACCAGAGAAATATTGCTGGGGATATTTTCATTGAATGATTTGGGATGTGTGAGGTAGTCGTGAGAATCGAATCTGGGCTTCTGATACGGAGTTGGAAGTCTCATTTGGAAATACCCACCTAGAGTGCAGCGGCTTGTAAGATCGTGCCTGGTGAGTAGATTTACGCTGCCATTTCCGATTAAACCTCCAAGGAATAATTCTGAAAGGTTGGCTTGAGGGCATACGTCTATAACAAGAACTCGATGTAACGGATTCGTTTCTGCATAGCGGCAAATAGCTTGAAAGGACAGGCTTGTTTTACCGGTCCCGCCTTTGTTATTCCAGATAGCATATTTTTTCATTAGTGGCTCTCGGTTATCGATGTCATTCCTGGTAGCTTAGGTTACCAGTGGTAATCCGTTTACCAATGGTGACATCGTTAACCAAACCAATCAAGCTATTTGTGGTAATCCGTTTACCAATGGTGACATCGTTAACCAAAAAGGCCGCATTTCTGCGACCTCTCTCTTATCAGAAATATCACCCAAACGTCTCTTCCGGCCACTGGGCCTTAACCACCTTACCGATGATGCGTATGCTATCTTTTGCGGCGGTAAATGCGGTGCTCAACCATGGTACCGATGATCTGGATGCGCTTTTCAATGCTGCGCATTACTGGGTAATCATCATTCAGGGGGAGTAATTCAAAGTGCTGTCTGCCATCTTCTGCAAGAGTAGTTGGGCGGTACTTTTTAAAGGTGGCTTCATGCTCGCCGTTCTTCGCAACAACAAATTCTCCAGGTGCAGGCTCTATTTCCGGATCGACGATAATGACATCGCCAGCCTTAAAATCAGGCTCCATAGAGTCGCCTATAATCTTTAATGCAAAGGTATATTGCGACCAGTCCATATCAGTCATGACGTACTCACACGAGCCATCAAGCGCTTCTATAGGGCCTTTAGTAGCCATCTCTCCAGCTTGTACATAGCTGATCAATGGAATCCTCCTTGTGTTCACCTCGCTAACAGGCTGGAAGTTACCACCATTAACTAGCCATGACGGATCACAGCTAAGAGATTCAGCAATACCCACAATGTTGCGCGGCTTTAATGTTTTACCTTCCTCAATACTCGCCCAAGACTGCTGCCTGATACCAGCCCTTTCTGCGGCTTCAGCCTGAGTTAGGCCCAACTCGGCCCTTCTTTGCTTTACTCGTTCTGCAAGGCTCATAGCATCCTCTCCATTTCCTTACATCCTCACAGTTAAAGCTGTATTTGACAAACAGAAGTAACTGTTAGACAATACAGATAAAACTGTGGAGGTGAGTAATGGACACAATTTCTCAACGCCTCAAACAGAAGCGCATGGAGTTAAATCTGACACAGGCGCAATTAGCTGAGAAAGCTGGAATGAAGCAGCAATCAATACAGCAAATTGAAGCAGGTTCCACACAACGCCCGCGCTTCTTGTTTGAACTTGCCGCAGCCCTCCAGTGCGACCCGCTCTGGTTACAGTACGGCAAGAAACGCGGCTCTCGAGCCGCTTAAGCAACACCGCTCTTTTTACAACGGACATGAAGTCCTACGGAAGCCACCGAGAACGTGGCGACTAACTCAAACGAAACAACAAAACGTTCGTGGCAATAGCTGCGGCTTTGTCACGTCTGAACAACAACTTATCACCAAGGAATCATACGAAATGGATCATGCAAAGAAACGCAACGAGGCATTGCGCATTGAAAGCGCCTTGCTCAACAAAATCGCCCTGTTAGGCACTGAAAAGACAGCAGCTGCTGTTGGTGTCGATAAGGCGCAGATAAGCCGCTGGAAACGAGACTGGATACCGAAGTTCTCGATGCTTCTGGCAGTACTGGAATGGGGTGTCGTGGATGACGAGATGGCTCATTTAGCCCGGCAGGTGGCGCAGCTTCTCGCAAAAGGAAACGCCCCAAAGAGCAATGAACTCTTTGAGGCGTAGGGTGGGGCAACAACCACGATGCATATCCCGGAGATGATTATACCAATGAAACACGTTTTACGCCAGGCAGAAATGCGCAAAAACCTTGCCCGCATCGAGTTCTGCAAAGGCTTTAACCCGACGGTAGCTGAGAAGCTAAAGCACATTCTGGAAGAGGCCAAAGCGAAGGAGAAGGGCAAATGAGTAACGTAGCCAGTCTGGCCAGAGCGAGAGAGGCCAGAAAGAACCAGGAGACGCCGCATCATGGCGGTAAGGGGTATGCCTTGCTGCACCGCAAAATCAAGGAGCTTCCCTTTTACAGAACGGATTCTGAAGCTGTTCACCTCTGGATCCACATCATCCTCTCAGCTAACCATGCGCCTGCATCGGTCAACACTGAGTTAGGTGAAATCCTCGTTAACCGAGGGGAGTTCATTACGGGGCGAAACACTCTGGCATCGGAAACTGGAATTACTGGAGATCGGATTAAATACCTGCTCAACAAGTTCGAAAAGCTGAGCATGATAAGCCGCATTTCCAACAAGAAATTTACCCGTGTTTCTGTCACAAAATACGACGATTATCAGCCCAATTTTGTGCCAACAGATTACCAACAGAGTGCCAACGCAATGCCGCTTACACCAAGGGCTAGCGAGGAGGTTGTGCCAACAGATTGCCATCAAAGTGCCACAAACAATGAATTACTAACTAATAACTCAATATCTAAAGATATTGAGTGTGCAACTTCCGCATCAAAACAGGCTGACCAGAAGCAAAGGCTTTCCTGCGAAGAAGTATGGGAAGCACTTCGAGAATGTGTGCCTGATGCACGCGGATGGAATGTATTAACTCCAAAGCGCCGGCAGCTGATCCAGAAGTTCTGGCGAGAGGCTCGACCCATTGCTAAGCAGTTCGGTGATGACCAGCCATTCGGCATGGAAGCATTCCGCCAGTACCTGAATTACCTGCACGCATCATGCCGCTGGATGTTTGAAACCCGTTCTGACCAGGCAACCGGCAAGACATGGCAGAAGCGCAACTACGAATACATTCTGAGCGCAGAGCTTTATGCGCAAGTCCGCGAAGGAGAACGCGATGACCGATAACATCCTGATGCCTCCGCACAGCCTCGACGCTGAGCAAGCAGTCCTTGGCGGCCTGATGCTTGATGGCGGCGATGAGAGAACGCTGAAGGTTATGGCGATGCTCAAGCCGGAAAGTTTCTTCTCTGGCCCGCACGCAAACATCTTCACCGCGATTAAAGACCTGCTGGCACGCAACCAGCCGATTGACCCGCTTACCCTGTCAGACGTTCTTGAGGCAAGCGACAAGCAGTACGGCGGATTCAGCTACCTGGCTGAGCTGACGAAGAACACCCCGTCAGTTGCCAACCTCGTGCACTACGCCGCCGTGGTGCGTGACAAGGCGATGGAGCGCTACGCCATCTGCAAGCTGAACGAAGCAACCGAGATGCTCTACAGCCGCAACAGCATGACGGCCGTCGAGAAGCTGGAATCTATCTCAGCCCTGACAACCCAAATCAGCGACTACGCCAAGACGGGCAACCGCCGCGGTCTTCGCTCATTCGGTGACGTCATGGACAGCTGGGTAGCCGACCTCGAGAAGCGCTTCGATCCGAATGGTGAGCAGCGCGGCATGAGCACCGGCATCCCGTCCCTTGACCGCATGCTGGCACCGAAAGGGCTGGTCAAAGGTTCGCTGTTCGTCATCGGCGCGCGTCCGAAGATGGGTAAGACCACGCTCTACGGGCAGATGGCAATCAACTGCGCCATCCGCGAGAACAAGCCTGCGCTGATGTTCAGCCTAGAGATGCCTGCTGACCAGATTCTGGAGAAGCTGGTAGGGCAGAAGTCAGGCGTTAACCCGAGCATTTTCTACATGCCGGCCACTGACGACGCAGACGATACCTACCAGGGCGACTATGACGGCGATTTCGATAAGGCCATCAAAACCGCTAACCGCCTACGTGAGTCCGACCTGCTGTACATCGACGATACTCCTGGCCTGTCACTGGCTCACATCGTTGCAGAGTGCCGCAAGGTGAAGCGCCAGAAGGGAGAGGTAGGGATGGTGCTGGTCGATTACCTGACGCTGATGACAGCGGAAAAGGCTGACCGTAACGACTTGGCTTACGGGCTCATCACGAAAGGGCTGAAGAACCTTGCCAAAGAGCTTGGCTGCGTCGTTGTGCTGCTGACACAGCTTAACCGTGAGCTGGAGAAGCGCGTCAACAAGCGACCGCTTCCGAGCGATTCCCGCGATACCGGCCAGATTGAACAGGATTGTGATTACTGGGTAGGTATTCACCGTGAAGGCGCTTATGACGAGAGCGTTCCGGCAGGCGAGACAGAGCTGATTTTGCGACTGAACCGCCACGGAGAAACCGGCACCGTATTCTGCCTGCAGAAAAACGGCGCTATCTACGACATGGATCAGCAATCGGCAAGGGCAGAACGCGACTCGCGACAGGCACCAGCCAAAAGCAAAGGGGGTTTTTGATGTCAGTAATTATCAAAGGTCTATACGTCAAAGTTCTTCACCCAAGTAACTCTATGGCTCACTTTGAAGTTTTGCTGTCGAACTGCAACACACCAGAAGCCATCAAGCATTGGGCATCACATCTGTTGGAGAAAAGCTGGGTGTCACGTCAGGTAGCCGACAGGTTTATCAGCCTTATGGCTACGCGAATTGGTGCTGACCGCAATGATTGCCTTCCGACGGAATTAATACCGATTACACCAAGCCAGCGAGTTTATCTTGCCGAGAAGATCGCCATGCTTCGTGCGGTTCTGAAATCACCGGGGGCAGCGTCATGACGCAAGTAACCCAAGAGATGCCCCGCACCATCATGGTGACGCTGGCAACAGATCCGGCGCTGATGCACATGGTTGAAAAATGCCTGGAGGAAAAGGAGTTTGTCGAGCAATTCACAAGACTGTTCGGCATCGGACTGCCACGCATGTCTAAGACGCCAATCGAGTACATGGTGGATGAAGCAACCGGCTGGCGCGCCGACCAGTATCGCCAGTTCTTCAACGCATTTATCCCGTTCGTGCACCGGTCGGTATACCTGCCGATGAAGGCACAATTCGAGTGTGATTCGCGTTCCGACAAAGGCGGCAAAAAGCGGGGAGGTGGGTTTTGAGGAGCAAAGAAAATAACAAGTGGCATTGCGATTTTTGCGGAAAATCGCAAGACGATGTCGAAACAATCATCGCTGGCCCGGAAGAGGTAGCAATTTGCAACCGCTGCATCTGCAAAGGCAATGAAATCGTCTTGCAGCAGCTGCGCACTATGCAAACCGTAAAGCCTATTAGCCCAGGAGTCGCCAATTAACAAGCTAACCGCCTGAGAAGGCTCGGCACATCCTTGCGGGTTTAAAAGAGAATGCTGAATACGCAGGGCCAAGTATCCGCGATGAGTACATGATGCAAGCCTTAGAGATAGCCCTGCCAGTGCTGGAGCAGCAGGAGAAGGCAGCTGGCAAGCATCAGGAAGGAGAGTGAGATGACAGAGAAAATCGATTACACCGATTTGGATGACATGATTAGAGACCGTATCGCTGACGGCAAAAACACATTCATGCAGATAGACGGCGGCGGTGTTTATGAAGAAGCGAACCGACTAGCCGGACTAACAGGCAGGAAAGCTTTTCGCATCATTGATTGCCGCCTCCAGGCTATGCGCAAGCGTGGAGATATTCGCTACACCACCAAAAGCAAGTGGGAGCTGGCATGACAAGCAACGATGAGCTGGAGCGGCGCCGCAACTGGAGAGCATTTCTATCCTGGTGGTGCGCCCCTGAGCAGCAGGAGCTGAGATATTCATGCGCTCAAGGGTGGGGCTGGAAGATTTGGCAGGCAGCGTTAAGCAGCAAGCAGGAGGAAGAATGAAGACTATCGCATGGAATAAATCACGCAGAGCATTCTGGTTCCGCTTCTTCGGGTATGGACTCAACGTCATCGATCGCAGCATCTTCCCGCCCTTATACAGCGTGAGAATCGGTCTAAGAAAAGAAATCAGGATAGGCAAGTTTGGCATCCATATTCTGACGCGGTCGCAGCTAAACAAGAGGTCCGCATGAACAACGTAATCCCCCTAAAACGCCCTGAGCACGTCATATCCGACGTCGAGCTGGATAGGCTGGCAATTGATATCGCCCGCTTTGCTAACAATCATGCAGGCACATTCAGCCTTAGCCACGGCATCAGGAAGCTACTCAGCGACGCACTGAAGAGAGATAAACGCGATGGAGAAGACAACATTCCTCCTGCGGGATGACCGCATCCGACGAAACTGCATTGAAGCCATCCAGCAACTCCCCGCCAGTCTCGAAAAGCCAGTCGAAGTAGTCATCCAGGAACGCAAGCGCACAAAGTCGCAGAACGACCGCATGTGGCCGCTTCTTACTGACCTTGCGAATCAGGTTCTCTGGTATGGCGAGCGGTATAGCAAAGAGGACTGGAAAGACCTCATCACCGCGCTCGTAGCGAAATCCAAAAACGAACAGCAACGCACCGCACCCGGTATCGGCGGCGGCGTAGTCATGTTTGGTTCGCGGACAAGCAAGATGCGGGTAAGCGAAATGGTTGAGGTTATCGAGGCGATTTACTGGTTCGGCACAGAGCAGAACGTGAAGTTTAGCGACGAATCCCGGCTAGAGCTCGAGTGGGCGCAGCGCTGGGGAGAAAAGAACAGGAGAGCAGCATGAGCGAGAAAACCGTAATTGACGTGCAGATTGATATGTTAGTTGCCCTCATGAAGTCGGAATGGCCAATGACCAACACAGAAATCTCTCTGTACTTTGCCGGCGCCGGAGTAAGCGGCAAATCATCACGCAGCAACATCATCTCGACAGCGTTTAAGCGTGGAATCACGCGCCGTAAGAAGGTGAAGGGCAGTAATTGCTACGAATACCGCCTTGCATATCGCTATCCGAAATTTGGTATCTCATACGAGGAAACTCCGAGAAACCAGAGGCCGCAAGAGGATATCGTCGAGAAGTGCAAAAAGACCAGCAACGTCTGGCAGTTTGACCAGTTACTCAGAGCTGCGAGAGGTGGATATGCGCCGGCAAACTAGCATCACATTCTTAGCCTGCGAACACGCCAAACTGAAGTATCCCCGCCAGAAACGCCGCCGCCACAAAATCCCGAATGAATCCGAAGTGACAACCTGCAATTACGTTGCACGGTTGCGCCGGGCTGTGGCCGACAGAATGAGGAAGACAAGATGAATTACAGCGAAATGAAGGATCACGAAATAAATGCCGCCGTTGGTGAAGCAATGGGCTGGAATGCAAAATTCATACATCAGGACGACAGCGTAACGTTCAGGGATGACCTTGGCAGACTGCGAGGCAGAAAAAACTACTGCAATTCATGGGCTGACGCCGGGCCGATTATTGAAAAGGAAAACATCAGTCTGACATGCCACCAAAGCCGTGATGAATGGGCTGCCATTTTCAACAGACATGCCATGGCTGCGCACAGAAACCCTCTTCGAGCTGCTATGGAATGCTACTTGATTAAGAAGGAGCGCGACAATGCGTGAGCGCTGCCACCGCTGCTACACCATCCTCACAAGCGAAGACAAGCATCACTACACCATCTCATGCGAATCGTGTGAGTGCGATATGGAGTGGGAAGACCATGAAAGAGACCGTCCTGTTAAATCAGCATACTGGCGCTGGCGAGCCATCTGCTTCTGTATGCGCTGGGTGTGGAACTCTGCTGCTGGATACAGAAGTCTACGCCTGCACCTCATGCCTCGACCTGTGGATGCTTCTCGACCCAAATTTCAGGCTAACAGGAGAGACCGATGACTGATTTTGCAATATTGATAGTGGTATTTGTGGTTGGATTTTTCTGTGGCGCTTCGGTTATCAACTCAGCAAATAACGATCAAGCTGAGAAAGGCTTTTATATGGGCGGAGGAAAGGTCTACGCAGTTAAGCAAGTTGACATGAAACAGATTGCGGAGGATTTACATGGCAAAGGCGATTAAGCCGAAGCAGCCCAAGCCGAAAACCTGCCCCATCTGTTCTACCGAATACACCCCTCGAAGTTCTCTCCAGAAAGTCTGCCACAACTACAAATGCGCCATTGCGTTCAACAGGAAACGCGATGAAGAACTTGCTGCGCGTGAAATACGCAAGCAGGAGCGTCTACAGCGCGATGATTTGCGGCAACGAAGGGAGAGGCTCAAGGGTAAGCCGGAATGGAACAGAGAGGCTCAGGCGGCGGTTAACAGGTACATCTTCTGGCGGGATTACGGCAAGCCTTGCATCTCATGCGGCCGGCAGCTCAATTATGGCGTTCGTGGTGGTGCGGTAGACGCAAGCCACTATCGGTCACGAGGCGCAGCACCATGGCTCCGCTTCAATGTTTTCAACAATAACGCTAGCTGTGTTCCCTGTAATAGGGACTTATCAGGTAATCCAATCCCCTATCGCATCAACCTCATCAAAAAGTACGGCCTTGAGAGGGTTGAACGCATCGAGCACGACAACACCGTACGCAAATTCGACATCGAGTACCTGAAGCGAGTGAAGTCCATCTTCACGCGCCGGGCACGCCATTACGAAAAATTGCGTAAGCGAGAAATGGAGCAAGCAGCATGAACGAATACCTCAGAGAGAAATGGCTCAGGCTACGCATTCTGAAGATGAGCCGCATGTTCGAAATCAACTACCGCATATTGCGCAACACAGCAAAACTACTGGGGGTTAAACATGCAGTCTGACGCACTCGCACAGTTGGCGCAGGTAATGCGCAAATCAGACCTGAAGAAGCGATACCTCAACCCCGTAAAGCTCATTACTCCTCTGCAATCCGCATGGGTGCGCTGTCTGCTCGATGTGTGGGGAGAAAAGTACGGCGGCCACGTCGGACCCGACAACGGCAAGGTAAGCGTGATAGGGCGCCTTATGATTCGGAAGGAGTGGAACGACCGAGAGTCAGAGCGAATTATCGAAGTGGTGGAGAATCTGCATAAGCAGGGATACAAAGGTGATGAGCTGTTTATCAGGGCAAAGCAAATCATCAATCCTCAGAACTCAGTCAGCAATCTTCTCGAGCGCGCCAACGAGCAAGAAGATGCCGACCTGGTTGAATCTGTAATCTGCCGGCTCTTTGCACCAAACAACCCGATCCGACATGTTGCAATTAAATACTACTGCGAGCGCAAATGCTCGCAAGATATCGCAGTAGAGCTGGCGAAGCTCACTGGTATCGACAGTCAGTCAGCATGGCGCCGAATCAAGTGGTGTAGAGAGCTGCTTGAAGCAAGCGTGTTTCACGCGATCGTGTTCGAACTGGAGGCTAACAAGCAGAAGATTGCAGCTTAAATCAGAGAACTCGCAAAAATAATTTGAAAACGCGAAATGAAAGTGCTAGAGTTCTGATATGCTCGCGGCAGTAGTCGTTGAGCAGTCAGTTCCATCACTATCTTGTGGATTCCAAAGAGCCTCGCAGCCTCACCAGCTGGCGGGGCTTTTTTACATCTGTCGTGCATTGGCGAATGTATGAATCATTCGCGAGGGCATGAGCATTGAGGCTGAAAATAAGTACCCTTCAGGTGCGGATTGATCACCCGCCGTTAGCTCCACGAAACGGAGCCCGCAACAGGCAAGAGCATTAGTTCGAACGGCATCCCTCATTTCCAGAATAGCGACCGGTGAAATGTCGATGGGGAATGTGACGACGCGTATCAGTGCTCTTTTCGTTGTGGTGACGCAACAGATAGTTTTCGTCAGTAATCAAGCGGCTGTTTTTATCATCTAAAGATAAATGCAAACGATGATCTGATGTTGGCAGCGGCCTAAGAAACCAGAAGCCACGGGGTCTTCCGATTCCCCGCCACCGAATTCGGCGCACTGGCCCGGTGTGATTAATAATGGGCGCACAACAGGTAAGCGTCATTTGGTGGTAAGTCCCACCCTTGCATAGCATGGAGATGGCGCTTTCCGTTGTGGCGACATAACCGTAGTGGGCGGGCGTTAACCGCCTGACAAAACAACCAAACACCAAATTACAAGAGGTCGCCTATGAGCGGCCTTTTTTCATTTCAGCACCCAAGGATTTCTCCTGAGTTCATCTTCCTGTGTTTTTGCACCGGGGTGCTTTTTTCTTCACAGCAAACGGCCGGATACCTCCGGGCAATGCCGGAGACGGCCATGGCGAATAAAACATCATTGTCTTCACCAAGAGGTGAGGCATGAATGACGGAAGTTTAATTACAAGTATCGGCGCGCTGCTATTAGGTGGTGGTGCGGTGGCTCTCTTCTGGAAGCCCCTGATTGCTGGCATCGCGGCTATCGTCACGAACAGTAAGGCAGGCGGCGAGGTTATTACTGGCTACAAAGAGCAGGTCCTTCTGCTGAAGGAAAGCAACAACCTGTTACGTCAGGAAAACGACGACCTCCGTGACCGGCACGACCGAAACATGCGCCGCATATCTTCGCTCGAGACTGACCTGCGACTTATCAAGAACGCGCTAAGTATTCTTCTCGCAATGTCAGACGCTACCAGCGCGGCCGGAAATGAGAAATTCAGGAGCGAAGTTACCAGGCTGATCTCCAGCTTAGAGGATGGCAGCGATGGTAGTAGCCAGTAACGAAAAACAGAAGCACAAACGAAACATCATTCTCGGCTCGCTAATGCTGCTGCTGAGTGTGCTTTGTATCGTGATGACAATCATCTTTGTCTACGTCAACAACGACGCTAACGAGCGCATTGATGGTATCCGCAAGGACTATCAGAAAATTGCAGAGCGCCGCGATGCCAAGGTGGCAAAAATCGCCGGACAGGTTGAAGACCTGCAGAAGAAGCTAGACGCAATCCCCGATCGAACAGCCACAAAGACAGCAGACAAGGTTAAGCAGGTAGTGGCAGAGGACGAGAAGAAATGACCAAAGATGAGATTTTCAGCTCTATCCTCGGCAAGGAAGGTGGCTACGTAAACAACCCGGACGACAAAGGCGGGCCAACAAGCTGGGGCATCACTCAGGCTGTCGCTCGTGCTCATGGCTACAAGGGTGATATGCGAAACCTGAGCAGAGAAACTGCGCTGGCAATTCTCGAAGCCGATTACTGGACGGGCCCGCGCTTCGATCAGGTTAACGTTGTCGCTCCAGCTATCGCGGCAGAGCTTTGCGATACCGGCGTAAATATGGGGCCTGCAGTTGCCTCAAAGTTCCTGCAGCGCGCGTTAAACGTCTTCAACAAGCAGCAATCACTTTATCCAGATATCACCGCTGACGGCCAGATTGGCCCGCGCACGATCGCGGCGTTGAAGTCCTATATCTCCGTTCGCGGCCATGATGGCGTAACCGTAATGCTGAAAGCACTAAACAGCCTGCAGGGCGCTCGTTATATCGAACTGGCAGAGTCCCGACCAGCAAACGAAACGTTCGCATATGGCTGGTTTGAACGGGTGGAAATCTGATGGACGTCTTCAGCATGATTCGCGGTCAGAGTGGCAACATCTCACTGAGTCGCACTCAAGCCGCTCTGGCTTTCCTCGTCTGCTGTGGCGTAGTTGGCTGGCAGGCCTACAAGGGGACGCTCTCTGATGTCACATTCGGCCTGTTCTTCGGTTTCGCTACGGCTGGTTACATTGGAGCGAAGAAAATCGCAACGGACAAAGACCTGCAAGAGCAGAAGATTGACGCTGGTATTAATCCGGAGAGCAAGTCATGACGACCTTTCAGACGATTGTCGCTGTGATAGTGGGTCTGTTCGCGTTGGTAGGTGGCGCCTTCGGGTTTGGTCACTCCCGCGGCAAGTCTAAAGCTGAGCAAGCCGCTACAGAGCGCGAAACCAAAGCCGCTATCGAATCCCAACAGGCTGCATCACAACGCCAAGACGAAGCACGCAAAGGAGCATCAGATGTACAGGACACTGTTACCCGCATGTCTGATCGCGATGTTGACGACGAGTTGCTCCGTGACTGGACCCGTAAGGACTCAGGTAGTTGATACAGGCTGCATTTGGGTAAACCCCATCATCCTGACGCCTGAAGACGTGATGCTGCTTTCCAGTCCCGCTAAGCGCGCCATCCTGACACATAACAAGTCATGGAAAGCCAACTGCCAGCAGGAAGCTAAATGAGCGCCTACCAGATTTACAACATCTTCTCCGGCATCTGCATCGGCGCATTAATCATGACATGGATAGGCTTCTGCATTTACCTCAGGCAGGAACGCCGACACCGTGCAGAGCTAAACAGGCTGCAGCAGCAAATCATCACTGAGGTAAAGAACAGCCTTAGGAAGTGACAACCCTCAAGAAGATTCTCTTCTTCTGACTGAGCAACATCAGCCTCGCATATAGCGGGGCTTTTTTATGCGCCTCGCACGCGCAAATATCCCAGAACCTTTCAGGATGACCCTTGAGGAACCGGCTAGCTGTCGGAGCTCTCTGGGGGCCGAATTCCTGTGCGACAAGGTTCATCACTAAAAGGTACTTCGACATGACATATCCAACCGTAACCGTTAACGGCGTTTCCGTCCGCGTGGACAGCGAAGGCCGCTATTGCTTAAACGACCTGCACGCTGCCGCCGTACTGAATGGTGAAGCGACAGAATCGCAGAAGCCCAGCAAATTCATCCGCAGCGCATCGGTTCAGCGATTCGTTAATGCACTTGATGCCAGAGGACAAAAACGTCCTTTGGAACATAATCAATCACTTAAGGTGATTCGAGGCGGTGATTCCCAGAGCGTCTGGGGCGTTGAGATGATCGCCGTACGGTATGCCGCATGGATTAAGCCTGAGTTTGAGATTGATGTTTACAACACTTTCATCGAAAGCCGCACCAAGGCTCTCGACATCCTCAACCAGTTGAACCGGCTGGACCACCTCATTGGCGGTGAAACCAAAGACATCAGCCAGTGTGCCAGCAAGATGGGTAAGTGGGGGAAAGGTGGTAGAAAGGCGCTGCTGAATGAGGCCCGCAAAAACCTTATTGACCAGCTCGATCCTGACATGGTGGCACTGATGGAAGGCAAGGCAGCATAAGAGGTGAGAGAGCCTCTTTCACAACGGCTCTTTGTCCGCTGCTGGACGTGCGCCTGAACTACCTCCTACACTTTGTAACGTGTCTCATAAAAAAGGAGGATTCATGTCTGAGCGTCCGGTCGAAGGAGATCACCCTGACTATGACCCTAAACCAGTCTCGCCTAATCCAGATGAAAAAGGTGAAGGTAAAGACGATCCACATAAAGCACCTGAGTCAGGGGATAAATTCTGAATCATGCTAAGCCGCCTCCGGGCGGTTTTTTATTAATTGGTGACTGTAATGCCATCCGCTATCCCTCGTGCCTGCCGTAAGCGCGGCTGCGCCAAAACAACAACCGACCGCTCTGGCTACTGTGATGACCATCGCAACGAAGGCTGGCAGCAACATCAGCGCGGGCAGAGCCGACATCAGCGCGGCTACGGCAGCAAGTGGGATGTTATCCGCGCACGCATCCTCAAGCGTGACCGGCACATCTGCCAGCAATGCTTGAGAAACGGCAGGCCAGTCCCGGCAGCTACGGTTGACCACATCAAACCCAAAGCTCATGGTGGGACGGATGAGGATAGCAACCTTCAGGCGCTGTGCTGGCCGTGTCATAAACGCAAGACCGCAACGGAGAGAATTAAATGAGGCAGAAGCGCGCTCAGCTCGCCCATATCTATCGAGGTAAAGCGTTCATCGGATATGGCATCGCCGTTGATGGCGAGTTGCTAAGTCAACAGCTGAGCACCACCATCGACACCGATGCAGCAAGCCGACCGGCAATCACTGCGGTCTTCAACCTTGATGCGGAAATGAATGAAAATCCGGTAAAGATTGACCTGAATGAGAGTGATTCTCAACAATTGATGTAAATGAGATCTATTTTCATTTGTCGGGGGGCGGGTTAAAAGTTTAGGGCTTTGGGCCTAAAGGACCGCCGCCTCAGGTTTATTTTCATCGCCGCAGGTTAGAAACCTTTTTTATGGGTACCCCCAAAGTGCCCTTTCAGTGGAGTTTTCCTTATGCCCGGACCACCGAAAACCCCGTCACACCTGGTTTTGGTGAAGGGGAACCCATCCAAGCGACCGATTAACCAGAATGAGCCGAAGCCGGAGAAAGGGATACCCAATACTCCGAAGCATCTCGACAAGATGGGCAAGTACTGGTTCCAGCAGATTGCGCAGGAGCTGGACAATATCGGCGTGCTGACTCAGCTCGATGCCAAAGCGCTTGAGCTGTTGATCGAAGCCTATACCGAATACCGTCGCCACTGCGAAACGCTGGATCGGGAAGGGTATACCTATGCAATTTACAGCGAGGATGACCCGGACGAAGGCAAAGAGCGGGCGATAAAATTTATTAAAGCGCACCCGGCAGCAGCGATGAAAGCTGATGCCTGGAAACGTATCCGCGCCATGCTGGCCGAATTTGGCATGACTCCGGCGTCACGGAGCAAAGTTAATGCTGGCGGGCCCGATAAAGCAGACCCGCTGGAAGAATTCCTGAAAGCGAGGGACTGATGGCAAAGGTGGCTGACGGAATCCGCTATGCCGAGCGCGTAGTTGGTGGCGAAATTGTTGCGTGTAAATATGTTAAGCAGGCGTGTGCCCGCTTCCTTGATGATCTGCAGGGAGGGGAGAAGCGCAATATCTTCTTCAGTGAAAGCCGCGCCCAGCACATCCTGAACTTCTATAAATTCGTGCCGCACGTTAAAGGCGATCTGGCTGGCAAGCCGATTGAGCTGATGGACTGGCACATCTTCATCCTGATTAACATCTTTGGTTTCGTTGTCCCTCTGGTAAACGAGCAGACCGGTGAGCAGGTGATGAGTGACAAGGGCCGCCCGGTCATGGTTCGCCGGTTCCGCACCGCCTATAACGAAGTGGCGCGTAAAAATGCCAAGTCCACGCTTTCATCGGGCATTGGCCTGTATATGGCAGGCGCAGACGGTGAAGGCGGCGCTGAGGTTTATTCTGCGGCTACGACCCGTGATCAGGCGCGAATCGTATTTAACGACGCGGTGAACATGATCAAGCAGTCCCGCGCTGCGCTGGGTCGGCTTTTCGATTACAACAAGCTTGCCATTTTCCAGGAACGAACCGCATCCAAGTTTGAGCCACTCTCCAGTGACGCGAACAACCTTGACGGCCTGAACATCCATTGCGCTATCGTCGATGAGCTGCACGCCCACCGTACCCGCGATGTATGGGACGTTCTGGAAACCGCGACAGGTGCCCGATCACAATCCCTGCTGTTTGCAATCACCACTGCGGGCTTTAACCGTGAGGGGATCTGTTACGAGTTGCGCGATTATGCGGTCAAGGTATTAAGTGGCGTGGTTGAGGATGACACCTTTTTCGGGATTATTTTTACCCTTGATGAAGGTGATGAGCCTTTCGACGAGAAAGTCTGGCAAAAGGCTAATCCCGGGCTGGGCATCTGTAAGCGTTGGGATGATCTGCGCCGCCTGGCTAAGAAGGCTCAGGAGCAGGTATCAGCCCGCAATAACTTTTTCACCAAACACCTGAACATCTGGGTAAGCGCTGAATCAGCCTGGATGGACATGATGAAGTGGGAGGCCTGCGAGCCTCTTGCGCCGGAGCATGAGCTGAAAACCTATCCGATGTGGGTTGGCGTCGATCTGGCAAATAAAATCGATATCTGCGCAGCTGTAAAGGTCTGGCGGGCCCCTGCTGGGCATGTTCACGCAGACTTTAAATTCTGGTTGCCTGAAGGCCGTCTGGAGCGCTGCTCCCGGCAGATGGCGGAACTGTATCAGAAGTGGAGCGACAGCGGTCACCTGACACTGACAGATGGCGATGTGGTCGATCACGCCGTCATTAAAGAAGACCTGATGGCATGGATCGCCGGTGAAAACCTGCGTGAAATTGGCTTTGACCCATGGGGCGCAACGCAATTCAGTCTGTCACTGGCGGAAGAAGGCGTACCCATGGTCGAGGTTGCACAGACTGTTCGTAACCTTTCAGAAGCCATGAAAGAAACGGAGGCTCTGGCTTATGCAGGTCGGCTTCACCACGGTAATCACCCGGTAATGACCTGGATGATGAGCAACGTCACTGCCAAGGTCGATAAGAACGACAACATCTTCCCCAACAAATCGACGCCTGAGGCGAAGATAGACGGCCCGGTAGCGATGTTTACCGGACTGAGTCGTCTCATCCTGAATGGCGGAGAAGAACCACAGGATTTAAGCGGCTTCTTTGATAATCCCATAATGGTAGGTTTCTGATGAAAGAGAACAAACAGCCCGGCAGGGTGAAAAGCGCACTGCTGAACTGGCTGGGTGTGCCGATCGAACTGACGACGGGAACCTTCTGGCAGGAATGGATGGGCATGAGCAGCAGTGGAAAGGTGGTATCAGCTGACAAAGCGATCCACCTTTCTGCCGTCTGGGCCTGCGTACGTTTACTCAGTGAGTCAGTGTCTACGCTGCCGCTGAAGATTTACGAGCGCCAGCCTGACGGGTCACGCAAGCCCGCCACTAATCACCCGGCTTATCAGGTACTCTGCCGCCGTCCAAACCTCGAAATGACGCCTTCACGCTTCATGCTGATGCTGGTAGCCAGCATTTGCCTGCGCGGTAACGCCTTTGTCGAGAAGAAGATGATCGGTAACCGGCTTGTCTCGCTGGTGCCACTTCTGCCGCAAAATATGGTGGTGAAGCGGCTGGACAATGGCAGCCTGGAATATACCTATACAGAATCTGGAACGTCCCGCGTTATTCCCGCCAAGAACATCATGCACATTCGCGGTTTCGGTCTGGATGGCGTCTGCGGCATGATGCCGATGATGGCTGGCCGTGATGTGATCGGTTCAGCAATGGCCGTTGAAGAGTCGGCGGCAAAAATATTTGAGAACGGTCTGCAAAGCTCCGGTTTTCTCAGTGCTGATGGCGCGCTGAATGAAGAACAGCGGGAAAGGCTTCGCGGCTATATGGCGAAGTTTATTGGCTCCCGTAATGCCGGGAAGATTATGGTGCTGGAAGGCGGGCTGAAATATCAGAACGTCACCATGAATCCCGAGGCGGCACAGATGCTGGAGTCCCGTGCGTTCAGCATTGAGGAAATCTGTCGCTGGTTTCGCGTGCCGCCGTTTATGGTCGGTCACGCGGACAAGCAAAGCAGCTGGGCATCCAGCGTTGAGGGGATGAACCTGCAGTTTCTGACCAATACGCTGCGGCCTCTGTTAGTGAACATTGAGCAGGAGATTTCCCGCTGCCTGCTGGATGGCGACGAAGACCTGTTTGCTGAGTTCTCTGTTGAAGGTCTGCTCCGTGCTGACAGCGCCGGACGTGCTGCATATTACACAACCGCACTGCAGAACGGATGGATGTCGCGCAACGATGTGCGCCGCCTGGAAAATATGCCCCCGATCGAAGGTGGCGATATTTATACCGTGCAGCTCAACCTGACGCCGCTGGAAGATCTGAAGAAAAACAGCCAGGCAGCGCAGGCCGCTAACCTTCTGAAAATCCATAACTACGTTTTCCCTGATATTCCTTTCGAACAATCCCCGCTGAAAAAGGCGGCTTAGGAGCTATTCCATGACACTGAAAAGCCTTCCGGCTGCACCGGCGGGGCGGCCTTCTGCGCTCTCAAAACGGGACTTGCCATCTGCTGCCATGGAGCGCTGGAACGGAGGCATCAAGGCCGCTAACGCTGATGAAAACAGCATTTCAATATTTGATGTGATCGGTGCGGACTACTGGGGCGACGGCGTAACCGCCAGTCGTATCGCCGGGGCGCTCCGCTCCCTGGATGGTGCTGACGTTACGGTCAACATCAACTCCCCTGGCGGCGACATGTTCGAAGGCCTGGCGATTTATAACCTGCTTCGTGAGTACCGGGGCAAGGTTACGGTGAAGGTGCTTGGCCTTGCGGCTTCAGCGGCCTCCATTATCGCCATGGCCGGGGATGATATTCAGATTGGCCGCGGCGCATTCCTGATGATCCACAACTGCTGGGTTTATGCGATGGGTAATCGTCACGATCTGGCTCAGATAGCGGCCGATATGGAGCCGTTTGATAAAGCCATGGGTGACATTTACTCCGTCCGTACCGGTCTCGGCATGGATGAAGTGGCCGCAATGATGGACGGTGAAACCTACATTGGCGGCAGCGACGCGGTCGAAAAAGGTTTTGCTGACCGGCTTCTGTCCGCTGAGGAAATCGCGAATGACGACGACAGCCCGGCGGCCGCACTGCGCAAGCTCGATGCGTTACTGGCCAAAGCCGACACGCCCCGATCTGAACGTCGAAAACTCCTGAAAGCTTTAACCGGCAGCAAGCCAGGCGCTGCTGCCGATCATGATGGTACGCCGGGCGCTACCGAAGAAATCAATCCTGACGATCTTAAACAACTTGAAGACGCCCTGGCGGCGTTCGGCAAATAAGGAAAAACCATGTCTGAAGTTAACGATTTACTGAAAAAAGTCTCTGCGAAGCTGGAAGAAGTTTCCGGTACCTTCAGCCAGAAGGCCGAAGACGCCCTGAAAGAGGCAAAAAACTCCGGTCAGCTGTCGGCTCAGACCAAAGATGCGGTAGATAAAATTGCTACCAAATTTAATGCTCTGAACGAAGCGAACAAAACGCTGAAAGCCTCTCTGGGTGAGCTGGAGCAGCACGTTGCCAATATGCCGCTGAACAACGCGAAAAAGGTTGTTGAGACGGTGGGTCAGGTGGTCATCAGCAACGAAGCACTTAAAACCTTTGCGGCCAGCGTTGAAGGTGGCAAGCGCGTCAGTGTGCCGGTTAATGCAGCGTTGCTGTCAACGGATGTGGCAGAGGGTGTGGTTGAGCCGCAGCGCCTGCCGGGTATCGATACCGCGCCGAAACAGCGCCTTTTCATTCGTGACCTGATTGCCCCGGGCCGTACCTCTTCCCCGGCCATTTTCTGGGTGCAGCAGACCGGCTTTACCAACGCCGCTGCGGTTGTGCCTGAAGGCACCACGAAACCATACAGCAACATTGAGTTCGCTACCAAAATTACTCCGGTCACCACCATCGCGCATATGTTCAAAGCGTCCAAGCAGATTCTGGATGACTTTGCGCAGCTGCAGTCCACAGTGGACGCTGAGATGCGCTACGGCCTGAAGTATGTCGAAGAGCAGGAGATTCTGTTTGGCGACGGCACCGGCGCACACCTGCACGGCATCGTGCCGCAGGCGACCGCGTTCAACGCCGCATTCACCGTCGAGCAGCAGAACGGTATCGACGATCTGCGTCTGGCCATGCTGCAGGCGCAGCTGGCACGCTTCCCGGCGTCCGGCCACGTTCTGCACTTTATCGACTGGGCGAGGATCGAGCTGACCAAGGACACGCTGGGCCGCTACATTCTGGCGAACCCGTCCGCGCTGACCGGTCCGACCCTGTGGGGCCTGCCGGTTGTGGCTACCGAAGCTGCTGCCTTCCAGGGCAAATTCCTGACCGGCGCATTCAACGCTGCAGCTCAGCTGTTCGATCGTGAAGATGCCAACGTGGTGATTTCCACCGAGAACGCCGACGACTTTGAGAAAAACATGATCTCAATCCGTTGCGAAGAGCGTCTGGCTCTGGCGGTGAAGCGTCCGGAAGCGTTTATTTATGGCTCCTTCACTGCGCCTGTCGCTGGTGGTGCGTAATCAATAACGGCGGCCTGCGGGCCGCTCTTTCTTTTGGGAGAACGGCATGAAACTGCGATCCATCAAACCTACGTACCAGAAAGGCGAAGTGCTGACTGAAGGGGTGGTTTTTGAAACTCTGGAGCAGCATGGCCGGGAACTGATTCAGCGTGGTTATGCTGAAGAAGTTAAGGCCCGAGAAGCTGAGCCCGGCAGTGATAAAGATCCAAAGGGCAAGGGCAAGGCTAAGTAAGGAGTTTCTATGCTGACCGTCGAGCAGGTCAAACTGCACTGCCGCATTGATTCCGATTCGACAGAAGAAGATGAGTGGATAGCTGCCCGCATAAAAGCGGCGGTGCGTTATGTCGAAAATTACACCCGCCGCAAGCTCTTCGAATCTTCTGACGATACAGCTTACCTGGCTGAGCCTTATCGGCTGCTTTACACCGAAGATATCGAAACCGCCATGCTGATGTTGATCGCTCACTGGTATGCGAACCGCGAGGCAGTAGTGACCAACGGCAGCTCAACGACTGTCGATCTGGCTGTGGAGTCATTTCTGCAGCCGTATCGCGTCTATGGGCTGTAAGGAGTCGTTATGGCCTGTGCCGGATGTGAACGCCGCCGCGCGTGGTTCAAAAAATGGATGAAGATTGCCCATGAAAGAGTTACAGGAAAGCCTGCTGGCGACAACGCTGGAGAAGCTGGCGGAAAGCTTCCATCAGGTAGCCGAGGGGATGAAAGCCCAGACGGAGGCGATAAACCGCCTGGCTGAATCCAATGAGACGCTTTCGGCACTGATCTACCAGTCGATGGTGGCTGAAGAGAGTGAGGCTGAAATGCCCCACGGCACCTATCTCAGCGGCAAACCAAAGGGGTAGAAACCATGCAGGCCGGAAAACTACGTCACCGCATAACCCTGCAAAAACCGGTAAAGAAGCAGAGCCCGACTACTGGCGCGATCATAAACACCTGGGAGGATGTGGCAAAGCTCTGGGCCGATGTTGTGGATCTGTCGGTGCGGGAATTTGTGGCGGCCCAGGCGGGGCAGAATGAAGTGACATCACGCATCACCATTCGTTACCGGGATGATGTTACGAACAAACACCGCATCCTTTACCGGGGCCGGATTTACAATATTCACGGCGTACTTGCTGACGATAAAAGCGGTTCGGAATATCTGACGCTGCCTTGCTCACAGGGGGTTAACGATGGCTGATGGCGTTGAAATTAACCTTACCGGCCTGGATTCCCTGCTGGGCAAACTGGATGAAATCAGTGATGACCTGCGCCGTAAAGGTGGGCGATCTGCTTTGCGCCGCGCCGGGAATGTCATCGTCAATAAAGCGAAGGCCAACGCTCAGCGTCTTGATGATCCGGTGACCGGGCGCAGCATTGCCGATAACGTGGCCCAGCGCTGGAACGGCCGTCTTTTCAAACAGACCGGCAATCTGGGGTTTCGCATTGGCGTGCTTCATGGCGCTGTGCTGAAAAAGCACCCGGACAAGGAACAGAATGCGCCAACGCCGCACTGGCGCCTGCTGGAGTTTGGCACTGAGAAAATGCGTGCTCAGCCCTTTATGCGCCCCGCAGCCGAAAACAGTATCAGTGAGGTCGTGACAACGTTTTCTGACGAATATGAGAAAGCGATTGATCGGGCTATCAAACGGGCGCGGAAAAAAGGAGTGCCGCCATGATTGCACCCATATTTGCGGTCTGCGCGGCCAGCCAGGCGGTCAACAGCCTTATCGGGGGGGATACGCTCCGGCTTTATCCGTTTGGCCTGCAGGACGACAACGTTATTTATCCCTATGCCGTCTGGCAGAACATCAGCGGCGAGCCGGAAAACTATCTTGCTCAGCGGCCTGACGCTGACACTTTCACGCTTCAGGTTGATGTTTACGCCGATACGCCTGATGAAGTGATCACTGTGGCCGCTGCACTCCGTGACGCAATCGAACCTCATGCCTATATCACTCGCTGGGGCGGGCAGGAAATTGACAGCGAAACAAAGCGCTACCGCTATTCATTCGACGTGGACTGGATAGTCAGACGCTGACCTTACCTATGACCAACCGGCCCTGAGCCGGTTTTTTTATGACCGGAGATAACCCATGTCTGTACTGACTCAAGGCACGCAGCTTTTCGTGCTCACAAAAGGTGTGGTGAGCGAAGTGGAGTGCATCACTGCATTCTCCCCGGGCAGCAACCCTGCCGACCAGATTGAAGACACCTGTCTTTCCGAGCGCACAGACCGTACGTATAAGCGCGGTCTGCGCACGCCGGGGCAGGCGTCCCTGACGCTTAACGCCGACCCGAAAAACAGCAGCCATATCATGCTGTATAACCTGTCCATTTCCGATGATGAAGAGGATCAGGACCTGACCTTTGCGATTGGCTGGTCAGATGGCACCGCTTCGCCAACTGTTGCGGGCGATGATGACACCGATGCTGTGGATGGACTGGTGTTGCCAGACAGCCGCACCTGGTTCGTTTTCAAAGGCTATGTTTCAGATTTTCCTTTCGATTTTTCTGCGAACACGGTCGTGTCTTCCTCAGCTTCTATTCAACGTTCCGGCGCTGCTGTCTGGGTACCTAAAGCCGCTTCCGCCGCGTAATAAACTCGGGGCTTTTGCCCCGATTATCTGAGAAAAAATAATGAAACTGACGCTTGAATCGTTGAAAGCCTCTGGCGCGTTCACCGGGCGCCCGGTAGAGAAAGAAATTACCTGGAAGCAGGGCGACAAGGAATTTACTGCCACGGTCTATGTCCGCCCGATGGGCTATCACACAGCCACCTCGGATGTACTGGCTATGGGCGGTAAGGTAGATGGCGTTGCCGGGCGCATTGCAGCTTCAATCTGTGATGAACACGGTAAAACTGTATTTACTCCGGCTGATATCACCGGCGAAGCCGATCCGGATCGCGGCGCGCTGGATGGTGCCCTTACTGTTGCGCTGCTGGTTGCCATTCAGGAAGTTAACGACCTGGGAAAGAGTACGAGCTCAGCGCCGAAGACGAGTTCTGGTGCGAGCTCGTCCTCAACGGAATCGGCGGACGCACCATCGCCGAAGCGCGGGAAGCGATCAGCCTCAAAGAATACCAGCTATGGGCAAAATACCGGGCCGAATACGGCAGCCTGAACCCAATGATGCGAACTGAGTGGTGCGCGGGCGTTGTGGCCAGTGTGATTGCAAATGCCAACCGCGATCCAAAAAAGCCACCTTTCAGCCCGACTGACTTCACTCAGCATTTTACTAAAGTCACCGCTAATAATGATCCCATCTCGTTAGAGGAAGCAAAAAGCAGTTGGGTATAAAATAATAGAATAAACTCCATCTCACATTTACAATTTTATGTAAACAGGTTTTCCTACATGAAAGAGGGTGTGAGTTTGAAACATAAATTATTGTTTTTGGGTTTATTAGCGTCATCAGTACAAGCTTTTTCAGCGGAAAGCGTTACTTATTTGTCTTGCCCCGGTTTTGACGAGAGAGCTCCCGACTTACAAGTAATATTAGATAAGTCAAACGGAACAGCCTCATTGCAGTCTCCTTCTATGGGGAGTGGGTTGAACTTTACTGTTCCCGCTTCTTTTGGGCCTGACCGGGTTACATGGAAAAAGGATTCAGGTTCCTTTAAAAATACTTATTCTGTAGATAGAGAATCCCTTGTTTTTGAGAGGAAAACTTACAGTGAGAGAACATCTAATACTGATGTCACAAAAGCAAACTGTAAAATGATCCCAAAGAACAAAAAAAATAAATTTTAAATCAACCCGCTCCGGCGGGTTTTTTTATGACCGGAGCAACTGATGGCTAGTAAATCGCTTGGCACATTGACAATCGATCTTATCGCCAAAGTGGGCGGCTTTACTTCAGGAATGGATAAAGCGCAGCGTGCATCTGATAAGTGGGCAAAGCAGGTTCAGAAAGACGCCGCGGCTACGTCAGCCGCGATAATTTCAGTGGGCGGAGCACTACAGGCTGCGGCACTCACCGCCGGCACCGCTGGTTTTGCTTTGCTTAAGTCAACATCTGAGCAGATAAATGCGACGGACCAGTGGGCTAAGTCATTGAAGATGTCCACGCAGGAGTTGCTGGCATGGCAGTTCGCTGCAGAAAAAGCAGGTCTCTCCGGCGACAACATGGCCGATATCTTCAAAGACCTGAGCGATAAAATCGGTGATGCTGTACTGAATAAATCAGGTGAAGCAGTCGATGCGCTCAACGCACTGGGTCTATCCGCAGAGAAGCTGTCAAAAGTCACCCCGGATAAGCAGATGCTGGCCATTGGCGAGGCGCTGGGGAAAATCAGCACCAACGCCGGTAAGGTTAACATTCTTGAAAGCCTGGGTAATGACCTGACTAAGCTGCTTCCGCTTTTCGATAACAACAACGCAAAGCTGAATCAGTTCATTCAGCTTGCAAAAGACTATGGCGTTGCGCCTGACCCGCAGTCTATCGACGACCTGGTAAAGGTAAACGACCTGTTTCAGGATATGGAGGCGCAGGTAAAAGGCCTGAAGATGGAAATTGCGGCTGGCCTGGCGCATGTGGACCTCAGCCCGCTGAATAATTCTCTGTCTGATATTCATAATGTTTTGACCGATCCCGCCGTGCTTCAGGGATTGGCTGATCTGGTAAGTGAAGTTGCCCAACTGGCTGGATGGCTTATCAAGGCAGCTGCCGGGGCGGGACAACTGGCGACATCTTCCGGAAACCGCATGGCCGCCATGGGCAACCGGATTGATATGAATAACCCGGAACAGATTCAGGCCAGAATAGACTGGTTGAATAAAACACAGGAAGGGCGCTCTGGCGGCATGTACGGTGGCAGCCAAACTTTTCTGGGTTGGCTTTCTGGAAAGGATGACAGCGTTAAAGCCGTGTCGGATGAGATCGCCACCCTTAACGGCCGCCTGACCGAGCTGAAAAAGAAATCAAAGGCACTGGACATTCCGGCAAGCGTTAATGCCGGCACCGCATCATCTCTTCTTGGTTTTGGTCTTGCCCCCGGCGAAACCAACGGTAAGCCCACTAAACCTAAAAAAGACACCGAAGCTGCAAAAATTGAATCGGCCTTCAAAGCAACTGAACGCAGTTACATGCGTCAGATTGAGCTTATCGATACGACCGGTAAAAAAGTCACGGTTGTTACCGAACAACAAAAGCTTCAGTTCGATATTGCGGACGGAAAACTGCAGGGCCTGAATGAAACGCAGAAGAAACGTCTTGAACTTCTGGCTCAGGAGGTTGATCGGCTGAACGCAGTTAAAAAGGCCAATGAGGAAAACGCTAAAGTAGTCGCATTCGTTACTAATCTTCAGGCGCAGAACAGCAATGTGAAAGCGTCTTTGGATATCGACGTTCAGGGCGCCGGTCTTGGTGATAAGCAGCGGCAGCGCATGAAAGAGCGGCTGAACATCGAGCGCGAATATCTCGATCAGCAGCGTGATCTGCAGACGCAGTATCAGTCCGGAGACATCACCAAATCTGTTTACGATCGTGAAACCAGCGCGCTAAGCAGCGCCATGTCTGATCGCCTGAAAATTCAGGAGGATTATTACAAGAGCATGGATGCTATGCAGTCCGACTGGATGGGGGGCGTCAGTGATGGTCTGGCTGACTGGCTGGACACGTCCTCTAACTACTCCGCGTCAGCCGCTAGCGTAGTCAGCAGCTCGATGGACAGCGCGCTTGATAATGTCGCCAGCATGCTGATGGGTAATAAAGCCAGCTGGAAGGACTGGGCAACGTCTGTGCTGAGCATGATCGCCAAGGTGGCTCTTCAGATGACCGCGGTTAATCTTATCGGCGGCCTGGTGAGTTCTGTAGGTGGCGCCATTGGCGGCGCGGCAGCGGGCGGTGCTTCGTCGAGTAATGCATTCAGTTCGGGCTCATACAGCAATCTTGCGCTTAACGCGAAAGGCGGCGTTTATGAGTCACACGATCTCAGCAAGTACAGCGGCTCGATCGTCAGCTCTCCAACCCTGTTCGCCTTCGCTAAAGGTGCCGGGCTGATGGGAGAGGCGGGGCCGGAAGCCATCATGCCGCTCACGCGTGCAGCTGATGGCTCTCTGGGCGTCAGGGCATTAGGCGGAGGCAGTGGCGGCGGCGGTACCACTATTTCCGTAAATGCCCCAGTAACCATTGCTGGCAGTGGAACTGGAGAGACCAGCACGGCGAACACTACCGACGCAGCGCGCCAGCTGCAGGGCATGATGACCAAAACAGTTAACGACTGGGCGAAACAGCAAATTTTGCCTGGTGGTTTGCTGTACCAGGGAGGATAACCGATGGCGACAGATGAATTTGGCTGGTGCGTGAGGACGGGCGCAACGGAAGAGCTCGATGTAACCACCATGCAGGCGCAGTTTGGCGATGGTTATAAACAGGTAGCAGCAGCAGGCATCAACAGCGTTCGTGAATCATGGCCCGTAACCTGTAGCGGCAGCAAAGCTGAAATGGCCGGTGTAAGGGCTTTTTTGAAAGCGCATGTCACCACATCATGCTGGTGGGTTAATCCGTGGGGCGAGCGGAAATTGTACCGGATTAAGGCTGATTCAATCCGCCCGAGCTTTATAAACGGTAACTTTGTGGAGATCTCTTTCACATTTGAACAGGCTTTTGCACCGTGACATGTCACAGCTTAACAGGGGCGCTTATGCGCCCTTTTTTATTGGGTGAAATATGAGCTTTTCTCAGGACGTTCAGGCGCTGGAGCCGGGCGGAGTAGTGCAGCTGATTGAAATTGATGGCACTGCATTCGGCCTTGATACCATCTTGCGCTTTCATGCTTATAACCTGCCGACTGACGGCTGGGCTTCATTCGCTGCGGATAATCTTCCCTCTATCATCTGGCAGGGGAATGAGTACGAGCCGTATCCGTATGAGCTCAGTGGGATGGAGATGTCCAGCTCCGGTTCGCAGCCGACGCCGAAACTGTCAGTGGGCAATGTGGGTAACTACGTCACAGCACTCTGCCTCCAGTTCGACGATCTGGTGAAAGCGAAAGTCAGAATCCGCACCACGATGACGAAGTACCTGGACGCGGCAAACTGGACGGCGGGCAACCCGAACGCCAACCCGCAAGAAGAGCGGGTGCAGCTGTTTTACGTCAATGCAAAGACGGCAGAGAACCGCTCTCAGGTGGATTTTGAACTGTGCTCGCCGTTCGATATTCAGAGCCTACAGCTGCCGTCACGTCAGATTACACCGGTTTGTACCTGGTGTATGCGCGGCTGGTATCGGTCTGGTACAGGGTGCGATTACAACGGCACAAATTACTTCACCAAAGACGGCACGACTACAGCTGACCCGTCGAAAGACGTGTGCGGTGGCCGTATGGCGGACTGCAAAGCGCGGTTCGGCGAAGGCCAGCCCTTGTCATTCGGGGGCTTCCCGGCTGCCAATCTTCAGGGGAAATAGTCATGCGCAAAAAAATCATGGCGGCGATACAAAAGCATGTTGCCGACGAGTATCCAAAAGAGGCTTGCGGCCTGGTAGTACAGATTGGCCGGACGCAGGAATATATTCCATGCAGCAACGTGTCAGAGAACCCCACTGAGCAATTTATTATCGCGCCAGCGGAGAAGCGAGCAGCAGAAGCGCAGGGCACAATTCTGATGCTCGTTCACTCTCACCCTGACGTTCCACAACTAATCCCCTCAGAGCGCGACAGGGTGTTGTGTGACTACTCAGGCATAGAGTGGGGGATTATGTCCTGGCCTGACGGTGACTTTTGTACGATCAGCCCGCGAGGCGACCGTGAACTGGTCGGACGGCAGTGGGTGTTGGGTTATGCCGATTGCTGGACACTTATCATGGATTACTACCGGCAGGAGCACGACATCACCCTCAATAACTGGTCGGTTGATTATGAATGGTGGATAGAAGGTAAAGAAAGCCGCTACGACGACAACTGGCAGGCTGAGGGGTTTGTTGAGGTGTCGGCCTCGGACATGCGAGAGGGTGACATGATCATGATGCAGATTCAGGCGCCAGTCACCAATCACGCGGCCATTTACCTTGGCAACAATCAGATCCTTCACCACAACTCAGGCAATCTTTCTACCCGCGTTCCCTATGGGGATTACTGGCGTAACAGGACCGTGCGCGTTGTGCGCAGAAAGGAGCTAATGGATGCTTAAAACAATGCGGCTCAAGGGGCTTTTGGGTAAAAAGTTCGGACGTGTTCACCAGTATCACGTCGCCGATTTACGCGAACTCATCAGAGCGATGTGCTCGCAGGTGCCTGGCTTTAAGAAATACGTTTCGAATGCCCACCTGAATGGCGTCCGCTTCGCGTTTTTCAGCGGTAAAGAGAATATCGGCCTGCAGGAGTTTGATATGTCATCTGCCGCAACAGAGTTCGAAATGGAGCCGGTTCTGGAAGGTTCGAAGCGCGGCGGCGTCCTGCAGATCGTCATCGGGGCTGTTGCGCTGGTAGCAGCTTACTTCACAGCAGGTGCGTCACTTGCTGCAATCGGGTTAAGTGGCACGGTACCAGCCGCCGTAACGACAGCGCTTACTGGCCTCGGACTGAGCATGACGTTGGGCGGCGTCGTCCAGATGCTGACCCCTCAGCCTAAATATAATGTCGGCGCGTCATCGAGCACGGACAATAAGCCTAACTATGCCTTTGGCGCGCCGGTGAACACGGTAGCTATGGGGTATCCCGTTCCACTTCTCTATGGTACGCGCGAAATCGGCGGCGCCATCATCAGCGCAGGCAGCTTTACCAGCGATCAGCAGTAGTTATCATCAGGCAGACAGGCCACCTCCGGGTGGCTTTTTTTATGGGTAAAATATGCGACTTCTCAGCGGCGAAACTATTTTTCACGGAAACAAAGGCGGTGGCGGCAAGGCTCACACGCCGACAGAGCAGGCGGACGATCTTCTCTCTATTGCTAAACTGAAAATGCTGCTGGCTATCTCAGAAGGTGAGATTCAGGGTGATCTCACTGCACAGCAGATTTACCTGAACGATACCAAGCTTGCCAATGATGACGGCACCTATAACTTTACCGGCGTGATCTGGGACTGGCGCAGGGGCACGCAGGACCAGACCTATATTCAGGGCATGCCGGAGGTTGATAACGAGCTGTCTGTAGGCGTGACGGTTACACAGTCTGTGCCCTGGACACGCCAGTACACCAATCTTTCGCTCGATGCTGTGCGCATTAAACTTAGCCTGCCGGCGCAGTATGCCTATAAGGACAACGGCGACATGGTGGGTACGGTCACACAGTATGCTGTCGACCTTTCCACCGATGGCGGCTCGTGGGTGACAGTTGTTGATGGCAGGTTTGACGGTAAAACTACGTCTGAATACCAGCGCGATCACCGAATCGATCTGCCGGACGCGTCCTCTGGTTGGGCAATTCGGGTGCGCCGCATCACTGCCGACTCTTCTTCAGCCAAGCTGGTTAACGCCTTCAAGGTTTTCTCTTTTGCCGAGGTCATCGACAGTAAGCTGCGCTATCCAAATACTGCGCTGTTGTACGTTGAGGTGGATGCCAGCCAGTTTAACGGCAGCGCCCCAAAAATCACCTGTAAGCCGAAGGGGAAACTGGTACGCGTACCAAATACCTATGACCCGGTAAGCCGAACTTACGGCAGTAACTGGCAAGGGGAATTTAAGTTCGCTTATACCGATAACCCGGCCTGGGTTTTCTATGACCTGGTCCTGGATAAAATTTACGGCATGGGGAACCGCGTCGACGCTTCGATGATCGACAAATGGGAGTTGTACTCTATTGCGCAGTATTGCGACGAGATGGTCTCCAATGGCGCGGGCGGCACAGAACCAAGATTTACCTGCAATGTTTTTATTCAAAGCCAGCAGGATGCTTATAACGTCCTCAAGGATATCGCTGCCATATTTCGAGGCATCACGTTCTGGGGTAACAGCCAGATTTTTGTTAATGCTGATGTTCCCCAGACTGACTCCAGCGGCAAAATGGACGTCGATTTCGTCTACCATTCTGCCAATGTCATTGACGGTCTTTTCACGTATGCCGGCGGCAGCTATAAAAACCGTTATTCTTCCTGTCAGGTATCATGGTCGGACCCGGTAAACCATTATTCCGATACGGTTGAGGGTGTTTACGATTCTGACCTGGTGCAGCGTTACGACGTGCGGGAAATGTCTCTGACGGCGATCGGCTGTACCTCGCAGAGTGAGGCGCATCGACGCGGCCGCTGGGCGCTGCTGTCTAACGCCAAAGACGGCACCATTTCTTTTGGCACAGGGCTGGACGGTTACTTACCCGTTCCCGCAGAAATTATCGGCGTGGCCGACCCCTTCAGGGCAGGCAGGCAGAATGGCGGGCGCATCAGCGCTGTTAATGGACTGACGATCAAGCTGGACCGCGCTATTGATTACAGCGCGGGGGATCGTCTGGTGGTCAACCTGCCAGACGGCACGGCGCAGACTCGAACGATTTCCAGCGTCAGCAGCGATAAGCGGTCGGTAACGGTTAACACGCCATTCAGGCAGGCACCGGTAGCGGGAGCAGTATGGGCCATCGACAGCGACAACCTGGCTATTCAGTATTATCGCGTTACCTCGATTGCCAGCAACGATGACGGCACCTTTACCGTTTCTGGCGTTCAGCACGATCCGAACAAATATCGCTACATTGATGACGGCGTACGCATTGAACCCGCGCCCATTACCGTGACGCCGATAAGCGTACTGAAAGCGCCGACCAACATCAAAATCAGTGAAGTCAGCTTTATCGAACAGGGGCTGTCCGTAGCCACTATGCAGGTGACATGGGACAAAGTAGATGGCGCTATCAGCTACGTAGCTCAGTGGCGCAAAGACAAGGGCGACTGGATTAACGTAAGCCAGACCAGCGCGCAGGGCTTCAGCATCAGCGGCATCTACACCGGCGTTTATGACGTACGCGTGCGCGCCGTAAACGCAGCAGAGGTTTCATCTCCATGGGGATATGCAGAATCAACATCATTGAACGGCAAGGTCGGAAAGCCTGGAACGCCGGTAAACTTTACTGCATCGCAGGATGTGGTCTGGCATATCAATGTGACGTGGGGCTTCCCGGAAGGTTCAGGAGATACAGCGTACACCGAAATTCAGCAGTCAACGACTGCCGATGGTCAGAATCCACAGCTACTGGTCAGCGTTCCTTATCCTGGCGCCAGTTATCAGCACGGGCCAATGCCCGCAGGGGTTCGCCGCTGGTATCGGGCGAGACTGGTTGATCGCATAGGAAATATGGGAGACTGGACGGGGTGGGTTGAAGGGAATACAAGCATCGATGCATCGGAAATCCTCGGCAACATTGTCGAAGATGTGCTGAATACAGATGCAGGTAAACAGCTTGTCTCAAAGGTTGACACCAATATAGACGCAATGCTTCAGAACGCCCTGAACCTTGACCAAACTGTCGACCATCAGATTGCAGAGTCTGGCAAAAACAGGGCTGACATTCTGACTATAAGCCAGACAATTGCCACTAATGACCAGGCTTATGCTCAGCAATTTCAGCAAGTACAGGCAAGCGTCGAAACAAATACCGCAGCCGTTCAACAAACCTCTACAGCCTTGGCAGAAACTAATGGGAAGCTGTCAGCCCAATACTCGGTAAAGGTCGCTGTAGACAGTAATGGACGCCAGTATGCAGCAGGCATGGGCATCGGCGTTGAAAACACTCCGGCGGGGATGCAGTCGCAGGTTCTTTTCCTTGCTGACCGGTTTGCAATCATGTCGGCAGCGGGAAATAACTTCTATTCTCCATTTGCAGTTCAGAACGGCCAGGTATTTATTAATCAGGCGTTTATAGCTGACGGAACTATCTCTAATGCGAAGATTGGAAACTTTATTCAGTCAAATAATTACGTTGCAGGAAGTACTGGCTGGAGCATAAATAAAAACGGAAGTGCTGAACTAAGCAACGCTACCGTAAGGGGCGCTATTTATGCAAACACCGGCACGCTAAATAATGTCACCATAAACCAGGACTGCACTATATTAGGAACGCTAAATGCATCCCGGATAAATGGCCCTTTGATGCAGAGCAAAAGCTTCTCATTTGGGCAGACCACAACTAACGCGTCTAATACGGTTTACTGGGATGGCACTTCTGGTAAAGGTGATGTCCCCATGACGCTGACAGGTACCGTATTCCGCGTACGAAACAACAGTCAGGGCGCATCAAAATTAGTTATAGCGGGAAATGAGATTACAGCAGCGACATCCATAACCTCCAATGGCGTAACGTTATCTATTTACACCTACAGTGTGGATATAGGCACGTCCTCAGCAACTATGGTGTTCGCTGCGGGCGCTTTGAACCAGAGTTCATCAGAATACTGCACATGGAGTGCACAATTATTTGCATCCCCTACAGCCAACCAGTTCCATACCTGATATTCATTAACTAAATATACCCGGCCACCGTGCCGGGTTTTTATTGCCCGGAGAAAACTATGCCCGCAGGCACTATCACACTTACTAACAACTCCACTTCCGTGACAGGGTCTGAAACCAGCTTTACGACAGAGCTTAAAGCGAATGACTTCATTGTAGCGGTAGTGGGTGGCGTCACATATACGCTCGGCGTTCAGTCTGTGAATTCAGCTACCAGCGTAACACTGATTAATGCATACGGCGGGCCTACGACTTCCGGCCTTGCATGGAATGCGGTAGCGAACGCCGCACTTGTTGGCATTACGGCACAATTAGCCGCCGATGTAGCCAAATCAATTCGCGGATTAAATCTGGACAAAGCGAACTGGCAGCAGGTTTATAGCGCGTCAGGAAATATTACAGTCACTTTGCCAGATGGCAGCCAATATAGCGGGCCTTCATGGAATAGCGTTGTAAATTCAGTTTCTGGCAAGGTAGATAAGAGTCAGAATCTTGGCGATCTGGCAGACAAGTCCGCTGCGTGGAAAAACCTAATTGATGGCAGGACTGCTGCAACTGCGCGTACAGATTTGGGATTAAAAAGTCTGGCATTGCAGGACCAAATAGACCGAACGGACTTGAATACAGAGACATTCAGAAACTTATTCGCAGCTGGAGCCATAACTGCTAATCTTCAGGGCGCAGGCATCTGGACCTTCAACAATACTCCATTAGGATACAATGAGCAGTACGGAACCTGTATCCAGGTAAACAATCGTACAGACACGTCTGGTGCTGCGGGCTCTGGAATATGGCAGCATTATTTAGCGCTTGGGACCGGTGGTAACGTAATTTACGCAACTAATATTAACGGAACGTACACGGCTCGTAAGCTTTATTCCACATCCAATACCACTACAAATTCTAGCGGCGCGCTTGTTCCCGCATCGCCCATAGTACGCATCGTTAATAGCCGCGACACGTCCAGTCGAAGCGATCTTCTGGGCGTTAACAATGAAGAATACACCTGGACTACTGTTCGAGGTCTGTGCAATGAAGAATCTAAAGGTTGCACGGTATCCAGAACTGATACGGGCACCTACCTGATTAAGGGCGCTATCGGCCTGGCTAAAGACCTGTGGTCTGTGATGGATTGTGGTAATGGTCAGGGTCGAATAATTGCTTTGGCTGAAGCAGAGGAAACAGAAGAAGGTGTGGTAGTTCGTTGCTACAAGCAAAAATACACGCTTACTGAGGATGGAGATTTGACTGTTGGTAAAGGGGCGCTAATTGATATACCGGACGAAACATGGATTGACGTTCGTCTGGAAATGCCGGCTGATTCCGCTTACAACCAACGACAGCAAGAAGTGGCTTCACAGATGAATGAACAACACAATGAAATTGCCACATCATAAAAAAGCCCCGGCGACGGGGCAGAGGTATACCGCGCCAATCTGAGCAGGCTACGGGGTGGGCAACGACAGCCTAGATGAAGCGTGCATGTTTTTCATTCGAAGTGCTGAGACAGATTTGGGACACGCAAAGGTTTGATACCTTTTCCAAGCCTTTGCATGTTTTAACATCATGGGACGTGTGAGCGCGGTAGAGCAGGGTTAAATTACTGTTTTACAGGTAAATTGCCGCTTCAGACATGCGATGTTCGGGATCGATACGGGTAATGGTCATTGTTTCTCCTTACTTTTCCAGCTGATAGCCTGGCACAGTCCAGGGGGCGCTGTCATCAGTTGTGGAGCGGCCGGCGGAATACTGACATAATTACAGTGTTTTTGCCGAAACGGGTGAGGAAGTGTGGCGGACGATTTTGCAGTAGATGGCGCGCTGGCGCAGGCGATTGCCGGCTTTAAGCCGCGCGAGGCGCAGCGTGAAATGGCGCAGGCAGTAGAAGAGGCCGTTAAGGCTGGCGGCGAACTGGTGGTAGAGGCGGGAACGGGAACGGGCAAGACTTATGCCTATCTCGCGCCTGCACTGCGCGCCGGAAAAAAAGTGATTGTATCAACCGGCTCCAAGGCGCTGCAGGATCAGCTTTACGGTCGCGATCTGCCGACCATTGCCAGGGCGCTGAACTTCACCGGCAAAACCGCCTTGCTAAAGGGGCGCTCCAACTACCTCTGTCTGGAGCGGCTGGAACAGCAGTCAATGGCGGGCGGCGATCTTAACGCCGAGACGCTGGGCGATCTGGTTACGCTGCGCGGCTGGTCGTCGCAAACCGTTGATGGTGATATCAGTAGCTGCGGCGGCGTTACCGAAGACAGCCCCATCTGGCCGCTGGTGACCAGCACCAACGACAACTGCCTCGGCAGCGACTGTCCTCTCTACAAAGATTGCTTCGTGGTCAAAGCGCGCAAGCGCGCCATGGACGCCGACGTGGTGGTGGTTAACCACCATCTGTTTCTCGCCGACCTGGTGGTTAAAGAGAGCGGCTTTGCGGAGCTGATCCCCGAAGCGGACGTGATGATCTTCGATGAGGCGCACCAGCTCCCCGATATCGCCAGCCAGTACTTCGGCCAGCAGCTCTCCAGCCGCCAGCTGCTCGATCTGGCGAAAGATATTAATATTGCCTACCGCACCGAAGTGCGTGACGTGCAGCAGCTGCAGAAATCGGCGGACCGCCTTGCGCAGTGCGCGCAGGATTTTCGCCTGATGCTGGGCGATCCAGGCTACCGTGGCAATCTGCGCGAACTCTTCACTGACAACAACGTGCAGCGCATGTTCACCCTGCTCGACGACGCGCTCGAGCTTTGCTACGACGTAATAAAAATGTCGCTGGGACGCTCGGCGCTGCTGGATGCGGCCTTTGAGCGCGCTGCGCTCTATCGCGGGCGGCTTAAGCGGCTGCGCGCCATTAACGAGCCCGGCTACAGCTACTGGTACGAGTGTACTTCGCGCCACTTTACGCTCGCCCTGACGCCGCTCTCCGTCTCAGAGCGCTTCCGCGAAGTTATGGACGCGCGCAAGGCGGCGTGGATTTTCACCTCTGCGACGCTGGCGGTAAATGAAGAGATGCACCATTTCGCCGATCGCCTGGGGGTCAGCAGCGCGAAAACCCTGATCCTTAACAGCCCGTTCGACTTCAGCCGTCAGGCGCTGCTCTGCGTACCGCGCAATCTGCCGGAGCCGAACCGGCCCGGCGGCGCGCGTCAGCTGGCGCGCATGATGAAGCCGCTGATCGACGCTAATAAAGGACGCTGCTTCTTTCTCTGTACCTCGCATCTGATGATGCGCGAGCTGGCGGCGGAGTTTCGCGCCAGCATGACGCTGCCGGTGCTGGTGCAGGGCGAAACCAGCAAAGGCCAGCTGCTGCGGCAGTTTATCGAGGCGGGCAACGCGCTGCTGGTGGCCACCAGCAGCTTCTGGGAGGGAGTCGACGTGCGCGGCGATGCGCTGTCGCTGGTGATTATCGACAAGCTGCCCTTTACTTCGCCGGAAGATCCGCTGCTGAAGGCGCGTATGGAAGATTGCCGCCTGCGCGGCGGCGATCCCTTCAGCGACGTGCAGCTGCCGGACGCGGTGATTACCCTGAAGCAGGGGGTGGGGCGTTTGATCCGCGATACGGACGATCGCGGCGTGCTGGTGATTTGCGACCAGCGGCTGGTGTCGCGTCCCTACGGCGCGCTGTTTCTCAACAGCCTGCCGCCGACGCCGCGCACCCGCGATCTGGCGCGCGCCATCGCCTTCACGCAGCAAGCGAAACAGTAATTTTCCTTTGGCTGTGCTAACATGCGCGCCGTTTTGAATGACCCGAGGTTGTTATGTCTTCCCGAATCCTGGCGCTGGACACTGCGACAGAAGCCTGTTCAGCCGCGCTGCTTAATCAGCAGCAGATCGATGCCCGTTTTGAAATCGCGCCGCGCGACCATACGCAGCGTATTCTGCCGCTAATCGAGGCGCTGCTGCAGGCGCAGCAGCTGGAGCTGACGGCGCTCGACGCGCTGGCGTTCGGCCGCGGCCCCGGCAGCTTTACCGGCGTGCGTATCGGCATCGGTATCGCGCAGGGGCTGGCGCTCGGCGCCATGCTGCCGATGATCGGCGTTTCGACGCTGGCGACGCTGGCGCAGGGCGCCTGGCGCCAGCAGGGCGCGACGCGCGTGCTGGCGGCGATTGACGCGCGCATGGGCGAAGTTTACTGGGCTGAGTATCAGCGCGATGAGCAGGGCGTCTGGCAGGGCGAAGCGAGCGAAAGCGTGCTGTCGCCGGAGGCGGCGCTGGCGCGCATGCAGGCGCTGGAGGGCGAGTGGTTTACCGCCGGCACCGGCTGGCAGGCGTGGCCGCAGCTGCAGCAGGGGCACGCCTTAACCCTCAAAGCGAGCGGCGTTGAACTGCCCGCCGCCGAAGATATGCTGCCGCTGGCCCAACAGGCGTGGCAGCGCGGCGAAACCGTCCAGCCCGAGCACGCCGAACCCACCTATTTACGCAACGAAGTGGCGTGGAAAAAATTGCCGGGCCGTTGAGTCTCTGGAGCGCAACTTATTGCAGGCGCGCCAGTCTAACAAACATCTTTTAGGAGAATGCCTATGTCAGTACGTCATAAAGGAATGTCCGGTGTTTTGTTAGCAGGTGCGCTGCTGCTTAGCGGATGCGTGACGGTGCCGGATACCATTAAAGGAAGTTCCGAGCTTCCGCAGCAGGATCTGGTGCGGGTAATGAACGATCCGTCGCTCTACGTCGGTCAGGAGTCCCGCTTCGGCGGCAAAGTCGTTAAGGTCACCAATCTTAACGGCAAAACGCGGCTGGAGATCGCCACGCAGCCGCTGGACGATAGCGCACGCCCGCGTTTAGGCGCCGCGTCGGTCGGGCGGATTTATGCCGATATTAATAACTTTGTCGATCCCACCGATGTGAATAACCAGTACGTGACGGTGCTGGGCAATATCAAGGGCACGGAGAAGGGCACCATTGGTGACGCCAGCTATAACTTTGTCGTGGTAGATGTGCGCGGCTATCAGCGCTGGCATCTGACGCAGCAGATTAATACCCCGCCGCAGCCTGTCGATCCCTGGATCTGGTACGGCCCGTCGCGTCATCATCCAGGCTACTGGGGGCCTAACCCCTACTGGGGCATGAACAGCGGCCCGGCGCAGGTGGAAACCATCCTGACAGAATAAAGAATTTGCTTAACTTTTCAGGCCTGGCCGCGCCTGCCGCGACCGGGCTTTTTATTGCCGCTGGAATGCGGGACGAAAATTAGTGATGCGCTTCGCAACCTCAGCAGGCCGAATCGGGCAAACTGGTACAATGAGTTAAAATATTGTTAATTAGCTGGGTGTTGAGGGCGCAATGGAAAAACAACATATAAATCGAGGTGAACCCTTGAATAAGGTCTGGCTGAAACGCTATCCGGCAGATGTGCCCGCCGAAATTAACGCGGATCGTTATACCTCTTTGGTTGATTTAGTTGAGCAGGCTACACAGCGCTACGCCGATCAAACCGCCTTTATCAATATGGGGCAGCCGCTGAGCTACCGCCAGCTTGAGCAAAAGAGCCGCGCGTTCGCCGCCTATCTGCAGTCTGAGCTGGGCCTGAAAAAAGGCGACCGCGTGGCGCTGATGATGCCGAATTTGCTGCAGTATCCGGTGGCGCTGTTCGGCGTGCTGCGCGCCGGTATGGTGGTGGTGAACGTTAACCCGCTCTATACGCCGCGCGAACTCAAGCATCAGCTCAACGACAGCGGCGCCAGCGCCATCGTTATCGTTTCGAACTTCGCCCATACGCTGGAGAAAGTGGTGGCGGAGACCAGCGTGCAGCACGTGATCCTGACGCGTCTCGGCGACCAGCTCAGGCCGGTAAAAGGCACCCTGGTGAACTTCTTGGTGAAATATATCAAGAAGATGGTGCCGAAATATCATCTTCCCGGCGCGGTAAGCTTCCGCCATGCGCTGCAGCGGGGCGAGACGCTGAGCTATCAGCGACCCAGCGTCACCAATGACGACCTGGCGTTTTTGCAGTATACCGGCGGCACCACCGGCATCGCCAAAGGGGCGATGCTGACCCACCGCAATATGCAGGCCAATCTCGAACAGACCAGGGCGACCTACGGCAAACTGCTGCGCGACGGCAAAGAGAATGTGGTAACCGCGCTGCCGCTCTATCATATCTTCGCGCTGACGGTGAACTGCCTGCTGTTCCTTGAGCTGGGCGGCCAGAACCTGCTAATCACCAACCCGCGCGATATTCCCGGCTTCGTGAAGTCGCTGTCGAAGTTTCCCTTTACGGCGATTACCGGCGTCAACACGCTGTTTAACGCGCTGCTGAACAACGGCCAGTTCAATAAGCTCGACTTTTCCACGCTGCGGCTCTCGGCGGGCGGTGGCATGGCGGTACAGAAGGCGGTGGCGGAGCGCTGGGAAAAGCTCACCGGCCACTATCTGCTGGAAGGGTACGGCCTGACGGAGTGCTCGCCGCTGGTGTCGGTTAATCCCTATGATATTACCGAGCATACCGGCAGCATCGGCCTGCCGGTACCCTCTACTGACGTGCGCGTGGTGGACGATGAGGGCAACGACGTCGAACCCGGCGCGCCGGGCGAGCTCTGGATCCGCGGGCCGCAGGTGATGGCGGGCTACTGGCAGCGGCCGGATGCCACTGACGAGGTGCTGAAAAATGGCTGGCTCCTCAGCGGCGATATTGTTACCGTTGACCCGCAAGGCTTTATCCGCATTGTGGACCGTAAAAAAGATATGATCCTCGTCTCAGGCTTTAACGTCTATCCCAATGAGATTGAAGATGTCCTGATGCAGCATCCCAAAGTGCGGGAGGCGGCGGCGATCGGCGTACCGAGCGATCTGTCGGGCGAAGCGGTTAAGGTCTGCGTGGTAAAGAAAGAGGCATCGCTGACCAAAGAAGAGCTGCTCGACCACTGTCGGCGTCAGCTGACGGGCTATAAGGTCCCGAAAATTATTGAGTTCCGCGACGAGTTGCCCAAAAGCAACGTAGGGAAAATCCTGCGGCGCGAACTGCGTGATGAGGCCCGACCCAGCGCAAGCTGACGTCAGGCAAGATTTCTGGTTGAACGCCGGCAAAGCCCGGCGTTTTTATTGATGATGAGATGGAGCGCCGCGCGCAGTCTGTCGCGGTGGAAACGAGATTTGAATTATTCCCTGATCGACCAAAATGAGCAGCTGGCCGCCGTGTGCCAGAAAGCCCGCCAGCATGCGGCCGTGGCGCTCGACACCGAGTTCGTCCGCACCCGCACCTACTATCCGCAGCTGGGGCTGATTCAGCTGTTTGACGGCGAACAGCTGGTGCTGATCGATCCGCTGAAGATCGACGACTGGACGCCGTTCATCGCGCTGCTGACCGATACCCAGGTGAAAAAGTTTCTGCACGCGGGCGGGGAAGATCTCGAGGTCTTTCTGCACCGTTTCGGCGTGCTGCCGCAGCCGATGATCGATACGCAGATTCTGGCGGCGTTCAGCGGCCAGCCGCTCTCATGGGGCTTTGCCGCTATGGTGGCGCATTTCACCCAGGTAACCCTGGATAAGAGCGAGTCGCGCACCGACTGGCTGGCGCGCCCGCTGACGCAGCGTCAGTGCGACTATGCCGCAGCGGACGTTCACTATCTGCTGCCCATCGCCCAGCAGCTGATGACCCTGACCGAGGCGGCGGGCAATATGGCCGCGGCGCTCAGCGAGTGCGACCAGCTCTGCCAGCGACGTCTCGACGTTATGCCGCCGCAGGAAGCCTGGCGCGATATCACCAACGCCTGGCAGCTGCGTCCGCGCCAGCTGGCGGCGCTGCGGCTGCTGGCCGCGTGGCGTCTGAACCTGGCGCGCGAAAAAGATATGGCGGTTAATTTCGTGGTGCGCGAAGAGAATCTGTGGAAAGTGGCGCGCTTTATGCCGGGCTCAATGGGCGAGCTGGATCACCTTGGCCTGTCAGGCCATGAAATCCGCTTCCACGGCAAAACCCTGGTGGCGCTGGTTGCTGAAGCGCAGGCGCTGCCGGAAGAGGCGCTGCCGCCGCCGCTGGGCAATCTGGTGGATCATCCGCACTACAAGAATGTGTTTAAGGCGATCAAGGCGCTGGTACAGGAAGTGAGCGAAGAGACCGGCTTTAGCCAGGAACTGCTGGCGTCGCGCCGTCAGATCAATCAGGTATTGAGTCAGTACTGGGGGCTGAAGCCGCAAACGCGCGTGCCGGAGCTGCTGGCAGGCTGGCGCGGCGATCTGTTTAAGACCCGCATTGACGCGATTCTGGCGCAGTTTTGATGCAAACATTCCCCTGCTCAGCAGCGGGGGAACATCAGGAAACCAACACCGTCATTTGGCCGCTTCTTCCGTTTCAGGCAGCGTCACGTTCAGCTCCAGAATCGAGATATCATCTCCTTTCTGATCGAGCTGAACGGTGACCATATCGGGATCGATCTTCACATATTTGCAAATCACTTCCAGAATGTCGCGCTTAAGCTGCGGAAGATAGTGGGGCTCACTGTCGCCCCTTCTGCGTTCTGCCACGATAATCTGCAGCCTTTCCTTGGCTATGTTGGCAGTGTTCTTCTTCCGGGATAAAAAGAAATCGAGTAATGCCATGGTTTATCCCCCGAACAGGCGTTTCAGGAAACCCTTCTTCTCTTCTTCAATAAAGCGGAAGGGACGTTCTTCGCCGAGTAACCGATCTACGGTATCAGCATAGGCTTTGCCGGCGTCGGAATTCGTGTCGAGGATCACTGGTTCGCCCTGGTTAGAGGCGCGCAGCACCGACTGGTCTTCCGGGATGACGCCCACCAGCGGAATGCGCAGGATCTCGAGCACGTCTTCCATGCTCAGCATATCGCCACGATTTACGCGGCCAGGGTTGTAACGGGTCAGCAGCAGGTGCTCTTTAACCGGCTCCTGGCTGTTTTCTGCACGGCGGGACTTAGAGGCGATGATACCGAGAATGCGGTCGGAGTCGCGCACCGACGAGACTTCCGGGTTGGTGGTGATAATCGCTTCATCAGCAAAGTAGAGCGCCATCAGCGCGCCGGTCTCAATGCCTGCCGGAGAGTCGCAGACGATAAAGTCAAAATCCATCGCCGCCAGGTCGTTCAGCACTTTTTCCACGCCTTCGCGGGTCAGCGCGTCTTTATCGCGCGTCTGAGAGGCGGGCAGGATATGCAGCATCTCGGTGCGTTTATCTTTGATCAGCGCCTGGTTCAGCGTGGCGTCGCCCTGAATAACGTTAACGAAGTCGTAAACCACGCGGCGTTCGCAGCCCATGATCAGGTCCAGGTTACGCAGACCAATATCGAAATCGATGACGACCGTTTTTTTGCCTTTTTGCGCTAAACCGGTGGCGATGGCCGCGCTTGACGTGGTCTTGCCAACGCCCCCTTTACCGGATGTAACTACAATAATGCGTGCCATAAATATTGATTTCCTTAACAGAAGAAAAGGGGCCTAATTAAGTGTCTGGATGGTCAGCGCGCCCTCTTCGAGACTCAGGCGCGCGGCTTTACCAAAAAATTCCGCCGGGATTTGATCCATGATCCAATACTCACCGGCGATGGAGACCAACTCTGCTGCCAGGTTGGTGCAGAAAATCTGGCTGTTGCGATCGCCACCGGCGCCCGCCAGCGCGCGTCCTCGCATCATGCCGTAAATATGAATGTTGCCGTCGGCAACCAGTTCGGCACCGGCGCTGACGCTGTTTGTCACGATAAGATCGGCGTTGCGCGCGTAAATCTGCTGCCCGGAGCGCACCGGCGTCGTGATAATGCGCGTTTTGCTCGCCAGCGGCTCGGCGGGCGCGGCGGGCGCGGCGGGCGCAGGTGGCGCCGCAGGCGCTGACGCTTCGCTGCGCCGCACGCTCTCTTTGCCTTCCGCCAGAACCGGCAGGCCAGCGCGGGCGATCATGCGTTTCAGCGCTTCGTCTTTACAGCCGCTGACGCCGACGATGCGCAATCCAGTGGCGGCGATCGCCTGCTGCAGCTGTTTCCAGTTGACGTTGCCGTTCAGCGCCGCCACGTTAAGTACCACCGGCGCGTTTTTTAAGAAATCCGGCGCCTGATCGATTTTGTCCTGAAGCGCCTTGCGAATCACTTCAGGTTCGGGATGGTGCAGATGAACAACAGACAGGGTAAAACTGCTACCTTTGAATTCGATTGGCGTTTGTGACATCTGTCCCACTCAGTCCTGTTTTCTCGCCCGGCGAACAAACGTCGATAAAATCATCATTTCAGTCCATCCGGTGAATATTCGAAGTTCTGCAAGCATGTTATAGTTACTGTTATTTCCAGGCAAGCCACCATCCAGGTTTATTCGAGTAAAAAATATGTTTTGTGTGATCTACAGAAGCCCGACCCGCGACCAGACTTATCTTTATGTTGAAAAAAAGGACGATTTCTCCCGCGTGCCTGACGAGCTGCTGCGCGGCTTCGGCAAGCCGCAGCTGGCAATGGTGCTGAAGCTGGACGGACGCGATCGTCTGGCCAACGCTGACATCAATAAAGTTAAACAGGCGCTTATCGATCAAGGCTATTATTTACAGATCCCGCCGCCGGTCGAAAGTTTGCTGAAAGTTCATCTTGAGTCGACAAAAAAAGATTAATTCAGATTCATCTGTAAATATAATCAGTGCTTCCTGCTTCTTCAGCATAATTATATATAACGATTTGCAGCAAAATAATGGCGCGATTACCGCGCCATTTACTGTTCATTATTCTTTATTGCCCGCGCGCTGGCGATAAAATCACCGCCCCGGCAGCATATATTCACGCATTTTTGACAATTTACGCACACTAATCTTTGCTAAAGCATCTTATTATGGCCGTCACGGCGGGCGCAGGATCCGCTGAACCGCAAACATCAACGTGCCGGCGTCGCTGGCAACACATAAACAGAGCAGGGGATTAGCATGTATCAGCATCGTAACTGGCAGGGCGCCTTGTTGGATTTTCCGGTGAACAAGGTGGTCTGCGTCGGCAGCAACTATGCGAAACACATTAAGGAAATGGGCAGCGCCACGCCAGCTGAGCCGGTCGTGTTTATCAAGCCGGAAACCGCGATTTGCGATCTGCGCCAGCCGCTCTCTCTTCCCTCCGCCTTTGGTGAAGTGCATCACGAGGTCGAACTGGCGGTGCTGATCGGCGCCACCCTTAAGCAGGCCGGCGAAGAGCACGTGGCGCAAGCGATCGCCGGTTACGGCGTGGCGCTGGATTTAACGCTGCGCGATCTGCAGGCGGGGTTTAAAAAGGCGGGGCAGCCGTGGGAAAAATCAAAGGGCTTCGATAATGCCTGCCCGCTCTCCGGCTTTATCCCCTCAGCGGAGTTCCCGGGCGATCCTCAGGATACCGAGCTCAAGCTGGTGGTGAACGGCGAGGTGCGTCAGCTCGGCAGAACCTCCGATATGATCCATAAAATTCTGCCGCTTATCGCCCATATGAGCCACTATTTCACCCTGCGCGCGGGCGATGTGGTGCTGACCGGCACGCCGGAAGGGGTCGGTCCGCTGCGCTCAGGCGATAAGCTGGAAGTGTCGCTGGCCGGTCACGGCATCAGCACGCGCGTGCTGTAAAACTTGCAACGCCGCGCCTGACCCGATATAAGGTGCGGTTTTGTGATTAACCCGGACGCAGCCATCATGAGTGAACTTCCTTTCTGGCAGACTAAACGCCTCGATCAAATGAACGACGACGAGTGGGAATCCTTGTGCGATGGGTGCGGCCAGTGCTGCCTGAATAAGCTGCAGGATGCCGACACCGATGAGATTTACTTTACCAACGTCGCCTGCAACCAGCTCAATATCAAAACCTGCCAGTGCCGCAACTATGAGCGCCGCTTCGAATATGAAGAGGACTGCATCAAGCTGACGCGTGAGAACCTGACGCAGTTTAACTGGCTGCCGCGCACCTGCGCCTATCGCCTGCTGGGCGAGGGGAAAGGATTGCCGGCGTGGCATCCGCTGCTGAGCGGATCAAAGTCGGCAATGCATGCGCAGCGTATTTCGGTGCGCTATATCGCGGTGCGGGAAAGCGAAGTGCGCGACTGGGAAGATCATATTATCGATCGTCCCGACCGCAACGGCTAAGCGTTAAACAGACTGCCGGTGAGGGTGTGATGCGGGCGATAAGGCCCGGAGGCAAAGAGGCGTATCACGTCATCCCTGACGCTCGTTCCACACCGTCATCTTATCCCTGAGGTGCGCCGGGTAACGCGCTGCATGATGCAACATGCTCCCGGCATTGTGTTCTGGGGCGGGATGCCAGGCTCCTGGCGCTGCGTCACCCGCCTTCCAGCCTGTTAGCGAGACCTGTTAGCGAGAAAAGATATCGCGGCGTTTGGGTTTAAACGGCTGCGCAATCAGCACCGCAATCGCCACGATCAGGTAGGCGGCGAACACCACAATCATCCACTGCGGCATGCTCAGCGTCAGAAAGGTCCAGCTGCGCTCGGCGCAGTCGCCGCTGGCTAAAAACACCGACGGCAGCCACTTATCCAGCGGCAGCCACGCAGGAAAACGCGCGGCGAAATCGCAGGTGGTAAAGGGATTGGGATGAAGCTGGATCATTGTATGTTCATACGACAGGCGCAATCCTTCCCAGGCGCTGTAGATCCAGAGAGCCAGCCCGGCCCAGCGCAGCGGCGATTGCGGCGCGATAGCGCCAACGAGGCCCGCGCCCATCACGCCAAACAGCGCGCAGCGCTCATAGATGCACATCACGCAAGGTTTCAGGCCCATCACATGCTGGAACCATAATGCCGCCAGCTCCAGCACCAGCGCCGTTAACGCCAGCAGCAGCCAGGCGGCGCGACCGCGTGAAGATTGATTGAGATATCGCAACATCTTGCTTTCCCTGTAAACGGTAGTGCCACGAGTGTAAACCAAAAGCGCGGCGGTGCCAGCCAGGCATCAAGGTAAAATCGTGCTGAAATCGGACTTACCCTGATCCAGGCCAGCAATTTACAGGGCTGGCGCGGTGAGCCAGCCCCACTGAAGCAGCATTTCGGTGCAGGGCACCAGCAACCAGCGGATGCAAAAAAAGCCCACCAGCGACATCACCAGCGTAAAGGGCAGCGCCATCCAGACCATGCGCCCATAAGAGAGGCGGATCAGCGGCGCCAGCGCCGAGGTAAGCAGGAAGAGAAACGCCGCCTGGCCGTTAGGGGTCGCAACCGAGGGCAAATTGGTGCCGGTGTTAGTGGCGACCGCCAGCAGCTCAAACTGTGGCAGGTCGATCGCTCCCTGCAGAAAGGCCTGTTTCGCCTCGTTGATAAACACCGAGCCAACAAAGACGTTGTCCGATATCGAGGAGAGCAGGCCGTTAAAGATGTAATACCAGCTGAGCTGCGCGTGCGGTTCCGCCTGCAGCACAAAGGCGATCAGCGGGCTGAAAAGCTGCTGCTCGACGATCACCGCGACGATGGCGAAAAACACCGTCAGCAGGGCGGTAAAGGGCAGCGCCTCGGTAAAGGCCTGGCCGATAGTATGCTCATCGGTAACGCCGCACAGCGAGGTGGCAAGTACAATCACCGAAAGGCCAATCAACCCGACCTCCGCCAGATGCAGCGCCAGCGCGACAATAAGCCACAGGCCGATAGCCGCCTGAATCCACAGCGCTAACCGCGCCTGGCGCGTGCGCTGCGCCGATGCCTCGCGGTCGCTCTGCAGCAGAATGGCGCGCACCGCATCCGGCAGCGTTGCACCGTAGCCGAACAGGCGAAAGCGCTCCACCAGCAGGCTGGTGAGAATACCGCACAGCAGCACCGGCACCGTGACCGGCGCCATACGCAGGAAAAAGCCAGCGAAATCCCAGCCCGCCGCATGGGCGATAATCAGGTTCTGCGGCTCACCCACCATGGTCATCACGCCACCCAGCGCGGTGCCTACGCCCGCCTGCATCATCAGGCTGCGCAGAAAGGCGCGGAACTGATCGAGAGTGGCGCGCTGACCGGGATCCGCTGCGGCGTAGTCGGGATCAGAGGAGACGCGATGGTAGATCTGATAGAAGCCGACGGCGACGCTGATCACCACGGCGACCACGGTCAGGGCGTCCAGGAAAGCGGAGAGAAACGCGGCGGCGAGGCAGAAGGTGAGGCTGAGCAGCACCTTTGAGCGCAGCGACAGCAGCAGCCGGGTAAACATAAACAGCAGCAGCTGTTTCATAAAGAAGATGCCGGCGACCATAAAGATCAGCAGCAGCAGCACCTCCAGATTGCCCGCCAGCTGTTGCTTAACCTGGTCGGCGCTGGCCATACCGATGGCGATCGCTTCCAGCGTCAGCAGCCCGCCGGGCAGCAGCGGATGACACTTCAGCGCCATACCGAGCGTAAAGATAAATTCGGCAATCAGTAGCCAGCCGGCAAGAAATGGACTGACGAAGAAAAAGAGCAGCGGATTAACGACCAGAAACGCCAGCAGCAGCATTTTATACCAGTTGGGCGACTGCCCAAGAAAGTTGCGATGCAGCGCCTGGCCCCAGGTGATTTCCATGGCAAACGTCCTGTGTGCAAAAAAGAGAGTGGGCAAAGGGTAATCAGCGAATTCGTGCGGCGCAATCTTCCCCTGAGAATTGCGCGCGAGGCTGCTGATTTTTGCGCCAGCGCGCGCTTTTAATCCCCGCTCAGTCTATACACGACCAGGGTGTCTGGTATGATGAGTCCCATTTCGACAAAGAAAGCAACGAGAACATATCGCTATGGTCATTAAGGCGCAGAGCCCTGCGGGATTTGCTGAAGAGTATATTATTGAAAGCATCTGGAACAGCCGCTTTCCTCCTGGGTCAATCCTTCCTGCTGAACGTGAGCTTTCTGAACTTATCGGCGTAACCCGCACCACGCTGCGCGAAGTATTGCAGCGCCTGGCGCGAGACGGGTGGCTAACGATTCAGCACGGCAAGCCGACCCGCGTAAATGACTTCTGGGAAACCTCCGGGCTGAATATTCTTGAGACGCTGGCGCGTCTGGATCACGACAGCGTGCCGGTGCTGATCGATAACCTGCTGTCGGTGCGCACCAATATCGCCTCGATCTTTATCAGCCGCGCGCTGCGCCATCATCCCGACAAGGCGCGCGCGGTGCTGGAGAGCGTCGCCGGTATCGACGATCAGGCCGATGCCTATACCGAGCTTGACTATCGCGTGTTCCGCGGTCTGGCATTCGCCTCAGGCAATCCTATTTACGGTTTGATCCTGAATGGCCTGAAAGGACTCTATACCCGTGTGGGCCGCTACTATTTCTCTAATCCTGAGGCTCGCGAGCTGGCGCGCAACTTCTACGCGCGGCTCGAAGGGCTGTGCGTTAAAGAGCCGTCGCAGGATCAGATTGTCGATGCGGTGCGCGAGTATGGCCGTCGCAGCGGCGAGATCTGGCACAGCATGCAGAAAAGCATGCCGGAGGATCTCGGTAGCAAACGCTAAAAGCGGAAAACCGGACATTGTCCGGTTTTTTTATGCCTGTGAGCCAGGCGCGTTCGCAGGTAGCATAAACAGATCGCAAAGTCGCTTAAGGCATCCCTGCGCGCTCGGCCCACGGCATCCCTGCCGCGGGACGCTTTGCTCTTCTGTTTATGCTACCCGCTCCCTGAATAGACGTGCGGCCTGAAAAAAACCGGACAGAGTCCGGTTTTTTTATGGCTATTCCTTACAGCGCGTTGCCGCGCGTCGGACAGCGATCCAGCAGCTCGACGCTGCCATCTTCGTTCTGCTGTTCCAGGATCACATCGAACCCCCACAGCCGGTGGACATGCTTCATCACCTCGCGACGGCTCTTGTCGAGCGGCGTGCGGCTTTGCGGCACGTAGCGCAGCGTCAGCGAACGATCGCCGCGCAGGTCGACATTATAAACCTGAATATTTGGCTCCAGATTGCTCAGGTTGTACTGCGCTGAAAGCTGCTGGCGAATGGCGCGATAGCCCGCTTCATCATGAATGGCGGCGATCTCAAGATAATTATTGCGGTCGTCATCCAGCACGGTAAACAGGCGGAAATCGCGCATCACCTTCGGCGACAGGAACTGGCTGATAAAGCTCTCGTCCTTGAACTCGCGCATGGCAAAGTGCAGGGTCTCCAGCCAGTCGGAGCCGGCGATATCCGGGAACCAGTAGCGATCCTCCTCGGTCGGCGACTGACAGATGCGCTTGATATCCTGGAACATGGCGAAGCCCAGCGCATAGGGGTTAATACCGTTATACCAGGGACTGTTATAAGGCGGCTGGAACACCACGTTGGTATGGCTGTGCAGAAACTCGATCATAAAGCGCTCTGAGACTTTACCCTCATCATAGAGATGATTGAGGATGGTGTAGTGCCAGAAGGTCGCCCAGCCTTCGTTCATCACCTGCGTCTGCTTCTGCGGATAGAAATACTGGCTCACCTTACGCACGATGCGCAGGATCTCGCGCTGCCACGGCTCCAGCAGTGGCGCATTCTTCTCCATAAAGTAGAGCAGGTTCTCCTGCGGCTCCGACGGATAGCGCGCCGCCTCGACCTGCACCGCCTCTTTCTCGCGGCGCGGCAGGGTGCGCCACAGGGTATTCACCTGGCTTTGCAGATACTCTTCGCGGCTCTTCTGCCGCGCTTTCTCTTCCTGCAGGGAGATCTTCTGCGGACGCTTATAGCGATCGACGCCGTAGTTCATCAGCGCATGGCAGGAGTCAAGCAGCCGCTCTACCTCTTCAACGCCAAAACGCTCTTCGCAGTCAGAGATATATTTCTTCGCAAACAGCAGATAGTCGACAATCGAGCTGGCGTCGGTCCAGCTGCGGAACAGATAGTTATTTTTGAAAAAGGAGTTATGGCCGTAGCAGGCGTGCGCCATGACCAGCGCCTGCATGGTCATGGTGTTCTCTTCCATCAGATAGGCGATACAGGGATTGGAGTTGATCACAATCTCATACGCCAGCCCTTGCTGTCCGTGCTTATAACGCTGCTCGGTTTCAATGAACTTTTTGCCAAACGACCAGTGCGCGTAGTTAATGGGCATGCCGACGCTGGAGTAGGCGTCCATCATCTGCTCGGAGGTAATCACTTCGATCTGATGGGGATAGGTGTCGAGTCGGTAGAGTTTGGCTACGCGGTCAATTTCCGCAAGATAGACATCGAGCAGCTCGAATGTCCAGTCCGGTCCATCACTGAGTCGTTTGCTGTCCTTAATCGGATCGTCAAAGATTGTCGTCATAGCGCACCTCTGTTTTGCAAACAGGCCTGCCCGCTGCGAGCAGCCGGTTTCGGTAATTTCAAGGCTCATCCCTAAGAAAGAGAACCCCAAAAACGGAGCGAACACTTCAATGATAGTCCACTGTCACCTATCTGATCGCGGAACTCAACTGAATTATTCGGCACAAAATCATCTGAAAAAAGACGCGGAAGCATTTGATGAACAGATGTCGGCCCGAAGGGCGAAAAGTCGGGATAAAATGCTGTTTATAAGTGGATTGTATGGCGTCCGCTTATTCTCCTGAAATAAGTGGATATTGCCGCATACGCTATTATTAACTGCTGAGAAGCGGTTAAAAGACGCATAACTCACTGATTTTCACTCTGACCAACGATTTTAGTGTTCGAAAAAATAAAAAACATGTGAAATAAGTTAATAAGGAACGGGCTGTTACCGGCAGGTGGGAATGCGCTGGTATTACCCTGTACTCTAGTGAATTATGCTTTTGAATTTGCCGGTGGGGGCGATATGCACGTAGTGATTCTCGGTAGTGGTGTGGTTGGCGTAGCGAGCGCCTGGTATCTGGCGCGCGCGGGTCATCAGGTAACGGTGCTGGATCGCCAGCCCGACGCAGCGCTGGAGACCAGCGCAGGCAATGCGGGCCAGATATCGCCCGGCTACGCGGCGCCCTGGGCTGCGCCGGGGGTACCGCTGAAGGCGGTGAAGTGGATGTTCCAGCGCCACGCGCCGCTGGCTATCCGCCTGGACGGCAGCAGCTTTCAGCTGGAGTGGATGTGGAACATGCTGCGTAACTGCGATATGCAGCACTATCAGCAGAATAAAAGCCGTATGGTGCGCATCGCCGAGTACAGCCGCGACTGCCTGAAGGCGCTGCGCGAAGAGACCGGCATCGCCTATGAAGGTCGACAGGGCGGCACGCTGCAACTGTTCCGCACCCAGCAGCAGTTCGACAGCGCCAGCAAAGATATCGAGGTGCTGCGCGAGGCGGGCGTACCTTACGAACTGCTGCACGCCCATGAGCTGGCGCGCGTCGAACCGGCGCTGGCGGCCACGCAGCACAAGCTGACCGGCGGACTGCGCCTGCCCAACGATGAAACCGGCGACTGTCAGCTCTTTACGCAAAAGCTGGCGAAAATGGCGCAGGAGGCGGGGGTGGTATTCCGCTTCAATACCCCGGTCGATCAGCTGCTGCGTGAAGGCAACCGCATTTACGGTGTGAAGTGTGGCGACGAGGTGATTAAAGGCGACAGCTATGTCGTGGCCTTCGGCTCATACTCCACCGGGCTGCTGAAGCATATCCTCGATATTCCGGTCTATCCGCTGAAGGGCTACTCCCTGACTATCCCGGTAAAAAACCCGGATGCCGCGCCGGTTTCCACTATCCTCGACGAAAGCTATAAAGTGGCGGTTACCCGCTTCGACAACCGTATCCGCGTCGGCGGCATGGCGGAAATCGTTGGTTTTAACAACAAACTCTTGCCTGCGCGGCGGGAAACGCTGGAGATGGTGGTGCGGGATCTCTATCCTGAAGGCGGTCATATCGAACAGGCCAGCTTCTGGAGCGGCCTGCGTCCTATGACGCCAGACGGAACGCCGATTGTCGGACCGACGCCGCTCAGCAATCTCTATCTGAATACCGGACACGGCACGCTCGGCTGGACGATGGCCTGCGGCTCCGGTCAGCTGCTGGCCGACCTTATCAGCGGCAAAACCCCGGCGATCGCCGCCGACGATCTGTCCGTGTTCCGCTATCTGCCGGGTTTTGCCCCGTCATCGACACCATTACGCAACGCGAACGCCGTGCGTTAACATTCAGGGAGAGTGAGTATGTCACGTCCAGTTTTTGCCACTATCGATCGGCAGGCGCTGCGGCATAATCTGACGATAGCGCGCCAGGCGGCGCCCGATGCGCGCGTCTGGTCGGTGGTAAAAGCCAATGCTTACGGCCACGGTCTGGCCCGCGTCTGGGAAAGCCTGGCGCAGACTGACGGCTTTGCCCTGTTAAATATGGAAGAGGCGATACTGCTGCGCGACGGCGGCTGGCGCAAACCGATTCTGCTGCTGGAGGGTTTTTTCCATGCCGAGGATCTGCAGCTAATCGATCGCTACCGCCTGACCACCAGCGTACACAGCAACTGGCAGATCAAAGCGCTGGCGGAGACCCGGCTCTCCGCGCCGGTGGATATCTATCTCAAGGTCAACAGCGGCATGAACCGCCTCGGCTTCCGCCCTGAGCAGGTGCACGGCGCCTTTCAAAAGCTGCGCGCGCTGGAAAACGTCGGCGACATTACGCTGATGGCGCACTTTGCCGATGCGGAAAACCCGGAAGGGCTGATCGCGCCGATGCAGCGCATTGAACGCGCCGCCGAAGGGCTCGCCATTCCCCGTTCGCTCTCCAATTCCGCCTGTACGCTCTGGCATCCAGAAGCGCACTACGACTGGGTGCGCCCCGGTATTATTCTCTACGGCGCCTCGCCGAGCGGCGACTGGCAGGATATCGCCAGCACCGGCCTGAAGCCGGCGATGACGCTCAGCAGCGAAATCATCGGCATCCAGCAGCTGAGCCGCGGCGACGGCGTCGGCTACGGCTATCGCTACCATGCGCAGCAGGAGCAGCGTATCGGCGTGGTGGCATGCGGCTATGCCGACGGCTATCCGCGCCATGCGCCCAGCGGCACGCCGGTGTGCGTTGACGGCGTGATGACCCAGGTGGTCGGCGCGGTATCAATGGATATGATCACCGTCGACCTGACGCCCTGTCCGCAGGCGGGCATCGGTTCAAGGGTCGAGCTGTGGGGCGAGCAGGTGAAAATCGATCAGGTGGCGAAAGCGGCCGGCACGGTCGGCTATGAGCTGATGTGCGCGCTGGCGCCGCGCGTGCCGGTTAAGGTTATTTAAGCGCGGTCAGCGAGCCGTGCATCTTCTTACTGCAGCGCCAGGCGATCAGCGCCAGCGCTGCACCCGCCAGCATCATTAGCGCCAGCGCGCTCTTTTCCGCCACGGGCAGCATGACAATCAGCAGGCTGCCCGCCGCACCGCCCGCCATCTGAATTAATCCCTGCAGCGCCGCTGCTACGCCAGCCTGCTGCTGATAAGGCTCCAGCGCATAGCTGGTGGCGGGGCCAACGGTAAAGGCCAGGCCCGCTACCGCAACGGCCACCGGCAGCATATAGAGCGCCCAGTGGGTCTGCGCGCCCTGCGGCAGCAGATGCATGCCGGCGACCAGCAGCAGCGCGCCCGCCAGCATCGTCACAAAGCCCATCGCCAGACAGAACGGCCGTCCCGCCTTGCGGATCGCTTTATTAACAAAAGCGCTTACCAGCATGATCCAGAAGCCGTTGGCGCCGAAGGCGAACGAAAACTGAATCGGCGTCAGGCCGCCTTCCGTCATCAGCACGTGCGGCGCCAGTGATACATAGGTCAGCACCATGCCGAGCGCGCCCGCGTTGGCAAAGGCGAAGGCGAGAAAGCGCGGCTGACGCAGGATGGCGCCATACTGCGCCAGCGGCAGTCCCTTTACCCGCAGCGTATCGGCGGGGCGCGTCTCCGGCAGCCAGATCAGCACGATAACCGCAATAAGCAGGCCGTAGGCGCACAGAAACCAGAAGGGCGCGCGCCAGTCGAAGACGCTGGCAAGCAGGCCACCCAGCAAGGGCGCCAGCGCCGGCACGATATTCAGCGCGCCGTTCAGAAAGCCGTAGGCGCGCGCCGCTTCGTCGCCGCTCAGGCGATCGCGCACGCCGCTAAAGGCGACAACAGCGCTACAGCAGACCGCGCAGCCCTGGATGAGACGCGCCGACAGAAACATCGGCCAGCTGGTGGCGGTTGCCGCCACCACGCTGCCCGCCACATAGAGCGCCAGGCCCAGCAGTGCGATCGGCTTGCGGCCGTAGTTGTCCACCAGCGGACCGGTCACCAGCTGTCCCAGGCCCATTACCAGCAGAAAGATGGGAATAGTGGTCTGGATCAGGCTGACCGGCGTATTCAGGCCAAGGGCGATTTCAGGCAGAGTAGGCAGATAGAGATCGATGCCCAGCGGCGCCAGCAGCACCAGGCTCAACAGCATCAGGGTAAATTTTTGCATAAAAACCAGAGGGTGAACGTCCTGTTAAAACGAGCGGGAAGGGTAATGAGTTGAGGGCGAAAAGAAAAGCGGAAAATGCGATGCCCGCCGTCAGGCGGGCATCCTGAGCGAGCTTAGTAGGCGCCGTCACGGCGCAGCACTACGCCGGCGGTTTTGAACAGAATAGCGATATCGGTCCACAGCGCCCAGTTCTTCACGTACCAGGAGTCGAAGTAGACGCGCGTATCGTAGTCGATATCGTTGCGCCCGCTGACCTGCCACAGGCCGGTCATGCCCGGTTTCGCCATCAGGTAGTAGTCGACGTCGCCCGCATAGCGCTCCAGTTCAGCCTCGATAACCGGACGTGGACCCACCAGGCTCATCTCGCCGCGGATAACGTTCCACAGCTGCGGCAGCTCATCCAGGCTGGTTTTGCGCAGGAAGCCGCCAATACGGGTAATGCGCGGGTCCTTTTTCAGCTTAAAGTCTTTATCCCATTCGGCGCGCGCCTCGGCGCTGGTGGCCAGCAGCTGCTCCAGCACCTCTTTCGAGTTGGTCACCATTGAACGGAACTTCAGGCATTTAAACTTCTCGCCGTTCTGGCCGATACGCTCGTGACCGTAGATGGCGTTGCCGCCGTCGCGTTTCACCATATAGCAGAGCAGACCGAACACGGGCGCAAGGAACAGCAGCAGCAGCGAGGCGACAACAATGTCGAAGCAGCGTTTCAGGAAGCGCGAAGAGCGCTTGGCGAGGCTGTTGCTGACGCGCAGGATCATCACTTCATGGCTGAAGATAAATGACATGTCGGTGCCGTAAAGCGGCACGCCGCGCAGGGTAGGGATCACGGAGATCGATCGGCAGTTCATTTTCGACAGGAATTTCAGCCAGGTGTCGCGCACGGACTGCTGCTCAAACTCGGTGGCGACGATAAACTGCACGTTGTCGCGGTCAATGGTCTGCCAGTTAATGTCCTGCTGTTTAATAACGGGCACGCCGTTAACGGACGGCGGATTATTTTCGTCGTCGGTGCTGATAAACGCCTGCACGTTATAGCCGAGGATCTCCTCGCTCTGCAGCGCCGCGTAAGCCTCCATGGCATTTTTGCCCGACCCGATGATAATGGTCTCTTTTTGCCACTGTCCGGCGCGGTTAATGGCGCGTTTCACGGCAGCGCGCATCAGCGGCAGCAGCAGCAGCGCATAGCTCCAGCTAAACAGCCATACCATGCGCGAAAAGTCCCACTTGGAAAAGGCGATCAGCGCTAAATCCAGCAGCGAAAAAACAAACAGGGTTTTCACTACTTCTTTTAGTTCAAACCAAAAGGGTTTGCGGTAGGTGTAGTGACGCATGCGCATCCAGAAATAAGCGGTGCACAAAACAGAAAGCGCAAACTGCGCAATAAAACGGTATTCAATTTGATGAGGCGGAATAAACCCATCGAGGTCGCCCCAGATCCCCTGAATAGTGGCGGCGGATAAAAACAGCGCCAGATTGAGGGCGATCAGATCGGAAAAGCTTAACGCAAGCTTTGCGATGATATTTTTGCGCGTTCCGCTCCATGAGCGGCTCGCATCATTCATTACCAGTGTACTTGCCATAACACCTGCTCTCTTTTTTCTTAAGTAAAAGATGGCCTGACCAGAATCAAGTACGCGCTCAGGAGTGGACAACTGAAAAAGCAGAACACTTGTTTTCAGTTCATTACAGTCGTTAGAGCCATACAGGCTGCAGTGAAGAGATAAAACAATTACGTGATTCTTATCACGAAAATCTGCAGCAGCGATTAAGAGTATGCAGGAGATATTTGACAGAGTTAATACGGAACAAATCCTAAAAGCTTTTTTTTGCCTAAAGTTTTCTATAGATAACTCTTTGAATCAAAAGCTTAAAATGGCGTGAGGGTGGGAAATAACCAAATATTTCAGACAACTTTTTCGGAATTACCGCCAGGACAAGCCGCTGGCGGCGAAAAGGGGGATCAGGCAGGTTTTTTTAATACCCACTGGTCTTGCTGTTTATCGTAATGCCCAATTTGTAAATCTACCGGTTCACCATCAATCCAGGCGGGCACGCTGGTATCCTGATCCCAGCCGTCAAGCTGATAGCTCAGGCCGGGATTGGTTTGACAGGGAATGCTGACGGTCTGCAGATTATCGCTATCCAGTTCGGCATCAACAATTTCATAGCGACCAATTTTAACGACGTGTCCCATAACTCTCTCCCGTTTGCTGGACCAAATACTGAGCATAGCCGTTTCCGCTGGAATATCGAGCCGCAGCCCCTCAGATTATTCTCTCTCTTCAGCGACGCGCACCCCAATTTTAACAATACGGTTATCTTCTTTTTCCGCTACGGTCCAGGTCAGATGATTCCACTCAATGTGGTCACCGACTACCGGCGTGCCGCCGAGCATGCTCATTACCAGCTGGCCGAGAGACTGCTGATCGTTGGCCTCTTCGTCCAGCTCCAGTCCGTAAATCTGCGCCACATCGCGCAGGCGCGCGTCGGCGTCGAGAATAAAGTCGCCGAAAAAGCGCTGATCCAGCGAGACGGGCGGCGACTGGCTGAACATTTTACCCAGCGCCGGCAGATCGCGTTCGCGGCCGATGACGCAGATAACGTCACCCTCCTTTAGCCGGGTGTTACTGTTGGGATGCATAAGCGCGTTATCGCGGAACAGCGCGGCGATACGGGTTTCGCGCGGCATCTGCAGGTCGCGCAGCGCCGCCCCGACGCACCATTTGTCGGCGCTGAGCTGATAGACGAACTGCTCCCAGGGATTTTCCGGGTGGATATCCAGGCCAACGCGGCTGACAGGCGACGCCGTCGGCGGCACCACGACCCGCGCTTTTTTCGCCGCAAAGCCGAGCGAGGTGCCCTGCAGCATCAGCGATACCAGCACCACAAAGAAGGCGATATTAAAGTAGAGCGATGCGTTTTCCAGTCCCGCCATCATCGGAAAGACCGCAAGAATAATTGGCACCGCGCCGCGCAGGCCGACCCAGCTGATAAAGATGCGCTCGCGGCCGGTAAAGCCGCGGAACGGCAGCAGCCCGACCAGAATCGACAGCGGACGCGCCACCAGAATCAGCCACAGCGACAGGAGCATCGCCGGCACCGCGATATGCCACAGATCGGATGGCGTCACCAGCAGGCCAAGCACGATAAACATGCCGATCTGGCTCAGCCAGGCCATGCCGTCAAAGGTCTGCAAAATGCCGTGGCGGTTGCGGATCGGCCGGTTGCCGAGCAGAAAGCCGCAGAGATAGACCGCCAGAATGCCGCTGCCCTCCAGCATGGTGGTCAGGGCGAACACCAGAATGCCGCCGCTCAGCGCCAGCAGCGGATAGAGTCCAGGAGCCAGGCTGATGCGATTGATCAGCTGCTGCAGCGCCCAGCCGCCGCCCAGCCCCAGCACGATGCCCAGGCCAAACTGCTGCACCAGATGCACCAGGAACATCCAGTCGAGGCCGGTTTCGCCTTTCTGGATCATCTCAATCAGGGTGATAGTTAAAAACACCGCCATCGGGTCATTGCTGCCCGACTCAATCTCCAGCGTAGAGCTGACGCGCTCGTTCAGGCCTTTGTCACCCAGCAGCGAAAAGACCGCCGCGGCGTCGGTAGAGCCGATAATGGCGCCGATAAGGAAGCCCTGCATTAAATCGAGGCGGAACAGCCAGGCGGCAGCCAGGCCGGTCAGTCCGGCGGTGATCATCACGCCGACCGTTGCCAGCGAGAGCGCCGGCCCCAGCGCGACCTTAAAAGAGCTGGCTTTGGTGCGCATGCCGCCGTCGAGCAGGATCACCGCCAGCGCCAGGTTGGAAATCAGGTAGGCGGCGGGGTAGTTATCAAAGGCGATACCGCCAATGCCGTCGACGCCGGTGAGCATGCCCAATGCCAGAAAGATCACCAGGATAGGGATGCCGAGCCGCGAAGAGAAAGAACTGAGTAAGATGCTTGACGCAACCAGCACAGAACCGATGATAAAAAGGCTATAGACGATGTTGTGGTTCAATGTGTTCTCCTGCGGTTACGACAATCATAAGAAGGCTGGCGCGGGGAATAGCCGTGCATCTGAAAAAGAACATGCGTAATCAGTAAGTTGTCATAGCCTAAACTCTAATTATAAGATTTGATTTGTCTGTTTAAGCTAAGGCTTAATGTGCAAAAAAAAGCCCTTGTTCGTCAAGAGGATTAATGGCGGGTATTTTAGCAGGTATTTGCGGGATTAAATAAAAAAGCCGGTCAGCGACCGGCTCAGAGCATCAGGCTTCCGCTGCCTGTTTGTGAAACAGCTCGCGAAACACCGGATAGATATCTTCCGGCTCGCGGATATGCTGGATGGCGAAATTATCAAAAACCGCCTGCAGATGTTCATATTCACGCCACAGCGTCTGGTGCGCGCGTCGGGTAATTTCGATATAGCTGTAGTAGCGCACCACCGGTAAAATATTCTTCGCCAGTATCTCGTGGCACAGCGGCGAATCGTCCGCCCAGTTATCGCCGTCCGACGCCTGCGCCGCATAGATATTCCACTGCGCCGGGTCGTAACGCTCTTTCACCACCTCATCCATCAGCTTCAGGGCGCTGGAGACGATAGTGCCGCCGGTTTCCTGCGAATAGAAGAACTCCTGCTCATCCACTTCTTTCGCCTGGGTATGGTGGCGAATATAGACCACGTCCACGTTTTTATAGGTCCGGCTCAGGAACAGGTAGAGCAGAATATAGAAACGCTTCGCCATATCCTTCGTCGCCTGATCCATTGAGCCTGAGACGTCCATCAGGCAGAACATTACCGCCTGACTGGAGGGTTCAGGCCGTTTTTCAAAGTTTTTGTAGCGCAGGTCGAAGGTGTCGATAAAGGGCACTCGCTCGATACGCGCGCGCAGTTCGGCGATCTCTTTGCGCAGGCGCTCCTCTTCCAGCAGCTGCGCCGGCTCCGCTTTCTCAATCGCCGTCAGCGCCTCTTCCAGCTCATGCATCATACGGCGCTTGCCTGCGGTCATCGCGGTGCGTCTCGCCAGCGAGTTTTGCAGCGACCGTACCACGCTGATATTGGCGGGTACGCCGTTGGAGGTAAAACCGGCGCGATGGGTTTTATATTCGTTAAGCTGGCGATGCTGGTTTTTACGCAGATTCGGCAGCGCCAGATCTTCAAACAGCAGATCAAGATACTCATCTTTGGAAATCTGGAAAACGAACTCATCCTGGCCCTCGCCATCCTGGCTGGCGTTGCCCTGACCGCTGCCGCCACCGCCACCGCCGCCCTGAGGCCGCTCGATACGGTCGTTCTGCACGAAGTGATCGTTGCCGGGATGGACGCGATGACGACTGCCGCCGCGGCCCTGATGGAAAATCGGTTCGTTAATATCGTCCACTGGAATCGAAACGGATTCGCCACTTTCAACGTCGGTTACCGAACGCTTATTGATGGCCTCCGAGATGGACTGTTTGATTTGCGACTTATAACGGCGCAAAAAGCGCTGTCTGTTGACTGCGCTTTTATTTTTGCCGTTGAGTCGCCGATCGATGAAGTAGGCCATAAAACTCCCCCAAACGTTGTAAGCAGGTCGGGCAGCAGCCCGACCTTATGGGTATTAATGCCAGCGCATCAACGTGCTTACGCGTTGTGATTAGGACGATTTACGCACGCGCAGATACCATTCGCACAGCAGACGCACCTGCTTGCGGGTATAGCCTTTCTCCATCATGCGCTCGACGAAATCGTCATGTTTTTTCTGTTCATCCGTGGAGGTTTTGGTATTGAACGAGATAACCGGCAGCAGCTCCTCAGTATTTGAGAACATTTTCTTCTCAATCACGGTGCGCAGCTTCTCGTAACTGGTCCAGTTAGGATTGCGGCCGTTGTTCTGCGCGCGGGCGCGCAGCACGAAGTTCACAATCTCATTGCGGAAATCTTTCGGGTTGCTGATCCCGGCCGGCTTCTCGATTTTTTCCAGTTCCGCATTCAGCGACTCGCGGTCGAACAGCTGTCCGGTATCGGGATCGCGGTACTCCTGATCCTGAATCCAGAAATCGGCGTAGGTCACATAGCGGTCAAAAATGTTTTGGCCATATTCAGAGTAGGACTCCAGATAGGCGGTCTGGATCTCCTTGCCGATAAACTCAGCGTATTTGGGGATCAGATAGCCTTTCAGGTGCTCCAGATACTTCTCTGCCTGCTCCTGCGGGAACTGCTCGCGCTCAATCTGCTGCTCCAGCACATAGAAGAGATGCACCGGGTTCGCCGCCACTTCGTTGTGGTCGAAGTTAAACACGCGCGACAGGATCTTAAACGCAAAGCGGGTGGAGAGGCCGTTCATGCCCTCATCCACGCCGGAGTAGTCGTGATACTCCTGCCAGGATTTCGCTTTCGGATCGGTGTCCTTCAGGCTTTCCCCGTCATAGACGCGCATCTTCGAGTAGATGCTGGAGTTTTCCGGCTCTTTCAGGCGCGACAGAATCGAGAAGCGGGCCAGCGTTTCCAGCGTACCGGGCGCGCAGGGCGCGGTGGCCAGTTCACTGTGGTTAAGCAGTTTCTCGTAGATTTTGATCTCTTCGGAAACGCGCAGGCAGTAAGGCACCTTGACGATATAGACACGGTCAAGAAACGCCTCATTGTTTTTGTTGTTGCGGAAGGTTACCCATTCCGATTCGTTGGAGTGCGCCAGGATGATGCCGTTAAACGGCAGCGCCGAAATCCCCTCTGTACCATTGTAGTTGCCTTCCTGCGTCGCGGTCAGCAGCGGGTGCAGCACCTTGATTGGCGCTTTGAACATCTCAACGAATTCCATAATCCCCTGGTTAGCGCGGCAGAGCGCACCAGAGTAGCCGTAGGCGTCGGGATCGTTCTGCGCGTGGTTCTCCAGCTTGCGGATATCCACTTTACCCACCAGCGCGGAGATATCCTGGTTGTTCTCGTCGCCAGGCTCGGTTTTGGCGATGGCCAGCTGTTCAAGAATCGATGGCCAGACCTTCACCACCTTGAAGCGGGTGATATCGCCGCCGAACTCATGCAGCCGTTTCGCCGCCCAGGGCGACATAATGGTGCCGAGATAGCGACGCGGCACGTTGTACTCTTTTTCAAGAATGTTGGCGTCTTCCTGCGGGTTAAACAGGCAGAGCGGATGATCGTTGACCGGGCTGCGTTCGCCGTCGGCGCTCAGCACATAGATAGGCACGCGCTGCATCAGCGCTTTCAGACGCTCCGCCAGCGAGGACTTACCGCCGCCGACCGGCCCCAGCAGGTAAAGGATCTGTTTTCTCTCCTCCAGACCCTGAGCGGCATGTTTCAGATAGGAAACGATCTGCTCTATAGCCTCTTCCATGCCATAGAACTCTTCAAAGGCCGGATAGCGGCCAATCACACGGTTGGAGAATATTCTGGAAAGGCGTGGCTCCTGGGCAGTATCGACCATTACTGGCTCACCTATAGCCATTAAGAGTCGCTCTGCGGCGTTGGCGTATGCACTGCGATCCTGCTTACAGATTGCAAGAAATTCCTGCAGTGTGAACTCTTCGTCCTTGGCAGCTTCATAACGCTGACGATAGTGATCGAATATATTCATAGCGATGCCCGTCCTTTCGTTTTTAGCACAGGTAAAGGAGCGTAATTAAAGGCTCATGCAGCTCCCGGAAGATATTCTCATTTGAGTACAGCAACCCTTATGCCAACCTGATGTATTGTTATCGGGGTACACACTTCTTATGGTTACTCTGCTCGTACTAAGACTCACGGCTTACTTTTAACTGTAGAAGGCATTTAGGAAATTTCCTCCGCATAATTTTACTATCTGGCGATATATCAATAACAAAGTCAGATTGTTGCAAAGCGAGCTTTGCGTCAACCTACGGGAAAAGAGAGTAGAATCCGGCAGATGTGCCGCTTTTAGTCGCTCTGTCAGAGCGCACCTCAGATAATGGTTAAACCGGCGAGCAAAAATCGTTAAACTTCGTACTGATTTTTATATTTATGGAAGAAATAAATTGTGAACCAATTCAAACTTAACGCGCCTGCCGCGATTATTTGTGCTCTTTTTTTTGCTCACACCGCCGCTGCGGAATCCTTGTCGCTGGGTGCATCAGTGCTCTACGCGCAGTCTCCCTATCGTGGCGGACAGGACCGCTATATCCCGGTTCCGGTTATTAATTACGAGGGCGATAACTTCTGGTTTCATTCTCTGCAGGGGGGCTACTACCTGTGGAAAGATCCGCAAAATCAGCTCTCTCTGACGCTGCTCGGTTCACCGCAGCAGTACGATCCGGGCGATAACGACCTCGGCGATATGAAGGGTCTTGATAAGCGTCGCATGACGCTGATGGGCGGTGCCACCTACACCCATATGGCGGAGTGGGGCATCCTGCGCACGGCGCTGCTGGGTGATGTGCTGAACAACAGCAACGGCATTATCTGGGATATAACCTACCTTTATCGCTTTAACTTTGGCGATTTCAGCCTGACGCCGGGCATCGGGGCGATGTGGAACAGCGCCAATCAGAACCGCTACTACTATGGCGTCTCCAGCCATGAGTCCGCGCGTACCGGCATCAACCGTTATCAGCCAGACGACAGCTGGTCTCCTTACGTCGAACTGAGCGCCAGCTATCAGATCTCGCCGCAGTGGAACGCCAGCCTGGTGGGACGCTACACCCGTTTTGACAGCGAGATCAAAGACAGCCCGACGATCGACAAGAGCGGGCAGACCACCCTCTGGACCGGTATCAGCTATACCTTCTGATCGGCACCGTTACGAGGCAATTCCTTAACCAGGCTCCAAAAGGGTGCCCTGATGTGATGCAGGAGCATGGGATGGACAAAGCAATCGCTTTTGATGACCACATACGACTACCCGCGATAGGTCAGGGCACCTGGTATATGGGCGAGGAGGCCGCGCGCCGCCGTGAAGAGGTCGCTGCGCTGCAGGCGGGCCTTGATGCGGGGCTAACGCTGATTGATACCGCCGAGATGTATGCGGACGGCGGTGCGGAAGAGGTGGTGGGCGAGGCGCTGCGCGGACGACGCGACGAGGCGTTTCTCGTCTCTAAGGTTTACCCCTGGAACGCCGGCGAAACAGACGCCGTTGACGCCTGCGAGCGCAGCCTGCGGCGGCTCGGCACCGATCGGCTGGATCTCTATTTGCTGCACTGGCGCGGCAACGTGCCGCTTGAAGAGACGATTCGAGCGATGGAGAGGCTGCAGCAGCAGGGCAAAATTCTGCGCTGGGGTGTCTCTAATTTTGACGTCGACGACCTGCAGGAGCTGCTGGAGGAGCCGGGCGGCCCACGCTGCGCCACCAATCAGGTGCTGTATCATCTCGCATCGCGCGGCATTGAGTTCGATCTGCTTCCTGCGTGCCAGCAGCATCAGATGCCGGTAATGGCCTATTGTCCGCTGGCGCAGGCGGGAAGGCTGCGTCAGGCGCTCTTTTCGGACGGGACGCTGGTGGATATTGCACAACAGAAGGGCATTAGCGTAGCGCAGCTGCTGCTGGCGTGGGTGATCCGCAAAGAGGGCGTTATGGCGATCCCGAAGGCGAGTTCGCAGGCGCATGTGAAAGAGAATGCCGCTGCGCTGCACGTCAGGCTAAGCGACGAGGAGCTGGCGCGGATTAATAAAGCGTTTCCGCCGCCGCAGCACAAGATGCCGCTGGATGTCGTCTGACGCTGAAGCAACAGGCGCCTTACTCAGGTAAGGCGCCGTGCTGAGTGACGCCGACCCCTGGCGCATTCAGGCGCGGAAGGCGTCGCAATCTGCATCACCCACTTTTCATTCAGGCCATCGCCTGAGCTGTTTTAAACTTTCTGCCGCAGACGGAAGGTGGTTGCCAGCCGTGCCGGTTTTTCGCCCGCGCTGCGCATCGGTTTCGAAATGCGGGCCGTCTCTACGCAAACCATGGTCTTATAACCGTCATTGGGCATGTCCGCCATGCTGCAGGAGAGCTCGACGCCAGGGTTCCAGGTCACCACGTCGCTGTGATGATGGTGATAGACCTCAATCACGCGCTGCCCCTGCTTGTCCTGAATCAGCGAGCAATCTTCCGGCTGGGTGAAGATACGGTCGATGCGGCCCGGATAGGTCTGCTTACCGCTGGAGGTCTGTTCGCTGTTGTTATCTACTTTATCGATAAAGTTTGACCCCAGCCCGCTTACCTCTACGCCCGCGATATCGGCCACCTGGAAATAGCTGTGCAGCGCGCCGGTGGCGTTGAAATCGCCGTGGGCTTCAAGCTCGATTTCGCAGTGCCTGCCAAGACGGAAACGGGCAAAGAGGGTGAAGTCATGCGGCCATAGCTTTTTCGTCTGCGCCGTGCTTTCCAGCACGAAGGTCAGCATAACGTTTTCTTCGTTCTCATCATGCGCCGACAGCGTCCAGGGCTGATTACGGGCGAAACCGTGCGCTGGCTCGCCTTCCGGCCCAAACCACGGCCAGCAGATCGGCACGCCGCCGCGGATGGCTTTACCGGGAGCGAAGAGAGACTTTTCGCTCAGCCAGATAACCGGCTTTTCGCCGCTCGGCTGCCAGGCGATAAGGTGCGCGCCCTGAAGCGTCACCGCAGCACGCACCTGAGGGTGGCTTACGACAATCACCGGCAGATCGCCCAGCTGACGCTGCGAGAGGTAGGGGGAGATTTGCTTCACCACGGGCAGCGAGAAAATTTTATCCTGCATAACCGAATCCTTCCTGTTGCTACGAAAAAAAAGGGCGACCGAAGTCGCCCTTGTTATCTGTCATGGCCGGGCTGCTTATTTTGCAACCAGCGCGATCAGGTCGAGAACTTTGTTTGAGTAGCCGGTTTCGTTGTCATACCAGGAAACCAGTTTCACGAAGTTGTCGTTCAGCGCGATGCCCGCTTTGGCGTCGAACACAGAAGTCAGTACTTCGCCGTTGAAGTCGGTAGAAACAACGTCGTCTTCAACGTAGCCCAGCACGTCTTTCATTTCGCCTTCCGCAGCTGCTTTAATCGCTGCACAAATTTCTTTGTAGGAAGCCGCTTTTTCCAGACGAACAGTCAGGTCTACAACAGAGACGTTCGGAGTCGGTACGCGGAACGCCATACCAGTCAGTTTACCGTTCAGCTCCGGCAGGACTTTGCCCACGGCTTTCGCTGCGCCAGTAGAAGACGGGATGATGTTCTGAGATGCGCCGCGGCCGCCGCGCCAGTCTTTGTGAGACGGGCCGTCAACGGTTTTCTGCGTAGCGGTGGTAGCGTGAACGGTGGTCATCAGACCTTCGACGATGCCGAATTTGTCGTTAATGACTTTCGCCAGCGGTGCCAGGCAATTAGTGGTGCAGGAAGCGTTAGAAACGATGTCCTGTCCGGCATATTTGTCGAAGTTAGCACCGCGAACGAACATCGGGGTGTCATCTTTAGACGGACCGGTCAGCACGACTTTTTTCGCGCCGGCAGTGATGTGTTTACGTGCGGTTTCGTCAGTCAGGAAGATGCCGGTCGCTTCAGCAACAACGTCAACGCCTACTTCGTCCCACTTCAGGTTAGCCGGGTCTTTCTCAGAGGTAACGCGGATTTTTTTGCCGTTAACGATCAGCGCGCCGTCCTGTACTTCAACGGTGCCGTTGAAGCGGCCGTGCGTTGAGTCGTACTTCAGCATGTATGCCATGTAGTCCGCGTCTAACAGGTCGTTGATCGCAACGATTTCGATGTCAGAACGCTGCTGAGCAGCACGGAAAACGATACGGCCGATACGACCAAAACCGTTGATACCTACTTTGATAGTCATATATTCCACCAGCTATTTGTTAGTGAATAAAAGGTTGGCTGTAAAATTACAAAAACCTTACCAGGCGTCAAGCGGAATCGTGTCAATAGTTGCGACAGGTCAATCCGTTCGACAGGAATAATTTGTTGCGCAACCGCTTGCGCAACAAGCGTGTTGAGATGATGTCAAAACCCAATCGCTGAATATAAAGGGATAGCGCCAGTAAAAGGTGATCGATATCACAAATCTGCGCTGCGAAAGGAAAGTATGGCCGCTAAGCACGAAAAAGGCCCCGGCAATGTTATTCATTTGTTAGAATAGTAGACGATTTTTTCAGAATGACACTCTCCGGAACCACTCAAATGGCTAAAGAAACCGCATCCGAAGCAAAAATTGCGCAATTGTCTGAAATGCAGCGCTATGTTACCCAGCAGCGCGGTACGGAACCGCCTTTTAGCGGCGCGCTTCTGCACAACAAGCAGGAAGGCATCTATCACTGTCTGGTCTGCAACGCGCCGCTGTTTCTCTCGGAAACTAAGTATGACTCCGGCTGCGGCTGGCCGAGCTTCTACCAGCCGGTGAGCGACGATGCGATTCGCTATCTGGAAGATGACTCTCACGGCATGCACCGCATCGAGATCCGCTGCAATAACTGCGACGCACACCTGGGACACGTCTTCCCGGACGGCCCGCAGCCAACCGGCGAGCGCTACTGCGTGAACTCGGCATCGCTGAGCTTTACCGACGAGCAGGGCGACCAGAAGCAGGGGTGAAGAATGAAACAACAGCTTGACGCTATGGTCGACGCCATGACGCCTGAGGTTTATGAACGGCTGGCAACGGCGGTAGAAACCGGGAAATGGCCGGACGGCGTGGCGCTGTCGCAGGAGCAGCGCGATAACTGCCTGCAGCTGGTGATGCTCTATCAGGCGCGCCACAATGCGTCGCCGCAGCATATGAGTATCGGTAAGGGCGGTGAGATGGTGACAAAATCGAAGCGAGAGCTGAAGGAAGAGTTCGGTATCGACGCAGAGATTACGCGCATCAATCTGCACTGAGCAGAAGGCCGACGTGACGTCGGCCTTATTCAGGCTGGTCCGCTAGATCAGCACCGCGCCCTGCGCCTTCATCTGGGCGAACGCGATATCGCTGTCTTCCGGGCTGAGATTGACCCCGCGACAGCCTTCCTTCACCACCGTCACCTGATAACCCAGCTCCAGCGCGTCCAGCACGCTGTATTTCACGCAGTAGTCCGTTGCGATGCCGAGCATAACCAGATGGGTGATGCCGCGCGCCTGCAGCCAGCTATCCAGCTCGGTTTTACGCCGATGGCCGTTGTCGAAAAAGGCGCTGTAGCTGTCGACGTCAACATCCTGTCCCTTGTGAAACACCGCATCGATCAGATTGCGGTCAAGGCCGGGATGCAGCTCGGCGCCAGCGGAACCCTGAATGCCGTGATCAGGCCACCAGATCTGCGCCAGCCCGTTGAGTTCGCCCAGCGTATAGACCGGCTCGCCCGACACCGAGGCGAAGCTGCCGTGGTTGGCCGGGTGCCAGTCCTGCAGCGCCAGCACGCACTCGCCGCGCGCGCGGAACTCACGCGCATAGCGGTTGGCGACCGGCACGGTCATATCGCCTTCATGCACGGCCATGGGGCCGCCGGGACAAAAATCGTTTTGAATATCGATGATAATGAGGGCCTGCTTCATAACAGGTGGCTCCGTAATTAGTCTTCGGTCAGTTCACCGCGCAAATTTTGCTGCATCCTGGCGCGGATCTCATCGCAGGAGAGCGACTGACTCAGTAAAAAGTGGAGCTTGGTTAGCGCGGCTTCCACCGTTAAATCAAATCCGCTTATCACGCCCGCATGCTCAAGGGCATTGCCGGTGGCATAGCCCCCCATGTTCACCTTGCCGGAGATACACTGGGTCAGGTTAACCACTACAATGCCGCGCTCGCTCGCCTGCTGCAGCTCGGCGAGAAACTCGGCGTTCTGCGGCGCATTGCCGACGCCATAGGAGCGCAGAATCAGCGCTTTTACCGGCTGGCGTAAAAAGTTGCGCACCACATCTGCCGAGATGCCCGGATAGATGGTGACGACGCCGATAGGCTGTGGCGTAATCGTATGCACCTTCAGCGGCCCCTGGCCCTGCGGCGCAGGCGGCGTATTCAGCCGGCGAATATGGATGCCCGCCTCCAGCAGAGCGGAGAGGTTCGGCGACGCAAAGGCGTTAAAACCATCCGCATGCGCTTTCGTGGTGCGGTTGCCGCGATAAAGCTGGTTGTTGAAAAACAGCGATACTTCATTCACGGGGTAGTTCGCCGCCACGTAGAGCGCGTTCAGAAGGTTCTGCTGACCGTCAGAGCGCAGTTCCGCCAGCGGAATTTGCGAGCCGGTAACGATAACGGGCTTCGCAAGGTTCTCCAGCATAAACGACAGCGCCGAGGCGGTGAACGCCATGGTATCGGTTCCATGCAGGATAACAAATCCATCGTAACGATCATAATTTTGTCGAATATCTTCCGCGATGCACTGCCAGTCTTCGGGCGTCATATCGGAGGAGTCGATCAGGGGATCGTATTCATGGATAGTGAAATCAGGCATTTCAGGACGGTGAAACTCCGGCATATTCGCCAGCTGTTGCTGCAGATGACCTGAAACCGGGATATAGCCTTGCGCAGAGCGCTGCATGCCGATGGTGCCGCCCGTATAGGCGACATAGATATTTTTCTTTTGCATCAGAAACTCAGACTTGCCGTAAAACGCGCAGTATAAGGGGAAAGTGGGGGAAAAGCAGCCCGGTCGACGACCGGGCTGCGAGCTTCATCGCACTTCGCCGCAGTTCAGACAGAACGCATAGCGATTTTGCGGATCGTTAAGGTTATTCAGCAGGCCAGGCTGCTGCTTCATGGTGCTCATTACGTCCAGCATCGGCGCGGGCAGCCAGGCCTTCAGCGTGTCCGGCAGCACCGCCTGCGCCGAGGCGTTAACCTGGCTGAGCAGCATATCGAACATGCCGGGCTGATCCTGATACCAGGAGAGCTGAGGCTTCGCTACCTTCGCCAGTTCGCCCGCTTTTTTCACGGCGTCGTCAAAGTCGCCCAGCGCATCCACCAGACCGTTGGCTTTCGCATCGCTGCCGGTCCAGACGTGCCCCTGCGCGATGGCGTCGATTTGCTCTGGCGTTTTGTGACGCGAGGCGGCGACCAGACCCACAAAGTTGCGGTAGCCGTTTTCAATCGTCAGCTGCATCAGCTGCTGCACTTCGGTTGGCAGCGCTTTGGTGGAGGCCACGTCCGCCAGCGGCGAGGTGGCGACGCCGTCCGTATGCACGCCGATGCTATCCAGGCTGTTCTCCAGCGTATTGATTACGCCGAATATGCCGATCGAGCCGGTCAGGGTGCTCGGGTTCGCGACGATATAGTCCGCCGGCGTCGAAATCCAGTAACCGCCTGAGGCCGCCATGCCGCCCATGGAGACGACAACAGGCTTGCCTGCCGCGTGCGCCGCCGCCAGCTCTTCGCGGATCGCTTCAGAGGCGGTAACGCTGCCGCCCGGGCTGTTCACGCGCAGGATGATCGCCTTGATTTTAGGATCGAGGCGCGCATCGCGGATCTGCGCGGCGGTAGTGTCGCCGCCGACGTTACCGGGCGTCTCTTCGCCGTCCATAATCGCGCCGCTCGCCATCACGACCGCGATATTGCCATCCTGCTGAGTCGGCTGTTTCACGTTGTAGTCATAGATGCTGACGCTGTGATAGTCGTTGCTGGCTTTATCCCAGCCGAAGGTTTTCACCAGCTCCTGATCGGCCGCCGCGCGGCTGTCCAGCACATCTACCAGCTTGTTGTTCAGCGCATATTTGGCGGTATCGCCGTTTACCGCCTCAAGACCAGCGATAACCGCCGCCGCGCCGGGGAAGAGCTGATCCGGGGTGATCTGACGGTTGCCCGCCACGGTATTCAGGTAGTTCTGCCAGAGTTGACCAACCCAGCGGCTGTCGGCGTCGCGCGCCGCCTGAGACATATCGTCGCGCAGGAAAGGTTCGACCGCCGATTTATAGGTGCCGACGCGGAAGACGTGGGAGTTGACCTTCAGCTTGTCCAGCAGCGTCTTATAGTAGAGGCCGTTGGTGGCGAAGCCGTGCAGATCGACCGTGCCCTGCGGCGAGAGATAGATTTTGCTGGCGTAGCTGGCGAGATAGTACTGCGCCTGGCTATAGCTGTCGCCCAGCGCGAAAATGGGCTTGCCGCTGTCGCGGAATTCGCGCAGCGCCTTGCCGACATATTGCAGAGAGGGCTGGTCTCCACCGGCGAAGTCGCGCAGATCCAGCACCATGCCGGTGATATTTTTATCGTTCTTCGCCTGGCGGATAGCGTCCACCACGTCGAACAGCGAGTTCTCCTGCAGGCGATCGCTGCTGGCGCCCAGCAGCTGACGCCCCAGTTTGCTCAGCTTATTGCTGACCGAAGGCTTATCCACCAGCACGCCGGTGAGATCAACTTTTAGCGCGCCTTGCTGTACCGGCGTCGAGCTGTTGCCAGAGCCGCTGACCTGCAGCCAGATGCCGACGCCCACCAGGATTAAAAAGATCAGGAACAGATTGAGAATAAACTCCCTGATAAAATTCAGCACTCGCCATGTCCATCGGAACAGACCGGCAATAATTCGCCACAATGTGCGCATCAGACTCTCCATTTTCGCTAGCGGAAAGCGGTCGCCGCACGGCTCCGCCTTCCATGACGTCCTCATCCTAAAGAGCGCCGTGGAAAATGTCAGCAGGAAATCGTGGCGGACTGTTACAAAAGATCAGGCTGTGCCAGGATTAGCCAACGCGTTATGACATCAGGAGAAAATCATGGATGCACTTGAATTACTGATTAATCGTCGCTCAGCCTCCCGCCTGACCGAACCGGCGCCCGCCGGCGAAAGTCTGCAGAACATTATTCGCGCCGGAATGCGCGCGCCCGACCATAAGTCGCTGCAGCCGTGGCGTTTTGTTATCGTCGAGAATGAAGGGCGCGATCGGCTGAGCGCGCTGCTGGAAGAGGCGGCGCGCGAGGCGCAGCTGGAGGAGAAGGCGATCGATAAAGCGGCGCGCTCGCCGTTTCGCGCGCCGATGATTATTACCGTTATCGCCCACTGCGAAGATCACCCTAAAGTGCCGCGCTGGGAGCAGGTGGTGTCGGCGGGCTGCGCGGTGATGGCGATGCAGATGGCGGCGGCGGCGCAGGGCTTTAACGGCATCTGGCGCAGCGGCCCCTGGACCGACAATGCGCGTGTGCGCAGCGCTTTCAACTGCCGCGAGCAGGATGCTATCGTCGGTTTCCTCTATCTCGGCACGCCGCAGTTAAAATCGAGCACCACCGTGGTTCATCCCGATACCGCACCCTTTGTCAGCTATTTCTAACCGACGAGGTCGCTCTTTCCGTGCAGCGAAGCGGGTTGCGCGGATCCTGCGCGACCGATCCAGATGTGACCCGCCAGAGCTTACCTCCGTATCAGGAAACGTCTAAGATAGCGCTGCGCCTCTGTCGCGTTAGCCGAATGGCCCTCATACCCTGAAGTAAAGGATCTTTCTGACTTATGCGTTTGTTTATTGCGGAAAAACCGAGCCTGGGCCGCGCCATTGCCGATGTGTTGCCTCAGCCCCATCGTCGCGGAGAGGGCTTTATCGCCTGCGGCGACGATCAGATCGTCACCTGGTGCGTCGGGCACCTGCTGGAGCAGGCGCAGCCGGATAGCTATGACAGCCGCTACGCGCGCTGGTCGCTGGCCGATCTGCCGATTATCCCGCAAAAATGGCAGCTGCAGCCGCGTCCCTCGGTGGCGAAGCAGCTTAAGGTGATAGAGAAGCTGCTGAAGCAGGCCAGCGAAGTGGTGCATGCGGGCGACCCCGACCGCGAAGGTCAGCTGCTGGTGGATGAAGTGCTCGACTATCTGCAGATGCCGGCGGAAAAGCGCAACCGCGTGCAGCGCTGCCTGATCAACGACCTGAATCCACAGGCGGTGCAGCGGGCGGTCAGCCGCCTGCGCGAAAACCGCGAATTTATTCCGCTCTGCGTCTCGGCGCTGGCACGCGCCCGTGCCGACTGGCTTTACGGCATCAATATGACGCGCGCCTGGACGCTGCTGGGCCGCAATGCGGGCTATGACGGCGTGCTGTCGGTGGGCCGCGTGCAGACGCCGGTGCTGGGCCTGGTGGTGCGCCGCGACGAAGAGATCGAAAACTTCGTCCCCAAAGATTATTTCGAAGTTAAAGCCCATATCGTCACGCCGGACCAGCAGCGCTTCGTCGCCAGCTGGGTGCCCAGCGACGCCTGTGAACCCTGGCAGGATGAAGAGGGGCGGCTGCTGCATCGCGCGCTGGCGGATCACGTGGTCGCCCGCATCGCCGGACAGCCCGCGCGGGTCACCAGCTACAACGACAAGCGTGAAGGCGAGGGCGCGCCGCTGCCGTTCTCGCTCTCCAGCCTGCAGATCGAAGCGGCAAAGCGCTATGGACTGAGCGCGCAAACGGTGCTGGACACCTGCCAGAAGCTGTATGAAACCCATAAGCTGATCACCTATCCGCGTTCCGACTGCCGCTATCTGCCAGAAGAGCACTTCGCCGGCCGCCATGCGGTGCTGAAGGCAATCCAGGCGCACGCGGGCGCCATGACGCCGCCGGACGACTTTAGCGCCGATCGCCGTAACCGCTGCTGGGATGACAAAAAGGTAGATGCGCACCACGCCATTATCCCTACCGCGCGCGCCAGCGCGGTGCGGCTGACGGAGAACGAGCAGAACGTTTATGCGCTGATTGCCCGTCAGTATCTGATGCAGTTCTGTCCCGACGCCATCTTCCGCAAATGCGTTATTGAGCTGGATATTGCGGGCGGGAAGTTTATCGCCAAAGCGCGTTTTCTTGCCGAAGCGGGCTGGCGCGCGCTGCTGGGCAGCAAAGAGCGCGACGAAGAGAACGACGGCACGCCGCTGCCGGTGGTGGCGAAGGATGATGAGCTGCTGTGCGAGCGGGGGGAGGTGCTGGCGAAGCAGACGCAGCCGCCGCGCCCGTTCACCGATGCGACGCTGCTCTCCGCGATGACCGGCATCGCCCGTTTTGTGCAGGATAAAGAATTAAAGAAAGTGCTGCGCGCGACCGATGGTTTAGGCACGGAGGCCACGCGCGCCGGGATTATCGAGCTGCTGTTCCGCCGCTCGTTCCTGGTGAAAAACGGGCGCTATATTAACGCGACGCCCGCGGGGAGGGCACTGATTCACTCGCTGCCGGAGCTGGCGGCGCGTCCCGATATGACGGCGCAGTGGGAATCGACCCTGACGCGTATCAGCGAAAAGGCGTGCCGCTATGAGGAGTTTATGCAGCCGCTGGTGGGCACCCTGACCGAGCTGATCCATCAGGCGCGCCAGCAGCCCAGCGCGATGGCCTTTCGCGGGCTGCCCGCTTCAGGGCAGAAGAAACGTCCCAAACGGACGGCGAAACGAAAAGTGAAGGAGAGCGAGTAATGCGTTATTTCGCAGGCTTATGTTTTATCGCGGCGCTGGTAAGCGGGCCGGTTGTCGCCAGCCCTTCGCACGGCCATCAGCAGGCGTACGGCGCAGGCGGCAGTGCGGATGTGGTGGTGGATATGCCGCCTGAAGTCTGGACGCAAAATCAGACCAGCGCGCCCAGCTGTCAGCAGTGCTGTATTTTCGACAACCGCAACTACAGCGAAGGGGCGGTAGTGAAATCAGAGGGAGTGCTGCTGCAGTGCGCCCGTGACGAAAAGGTACTCGGCACCAATCCGCTGATCTGGAAGATTGTGAAGTAAGCGGCGTGGCGCAATGCCACGCCGTCGCATCAGAAATGGAAAGTTGACCAGACCGGAGCGTGGTCGGACGGTTTTTCCATGCTGCGGATAGCGTAGTCGATTCCGGTCTCCACGCAGCGCGCGGCCAGCGGCTGACTGGCCAGCAGCAGATCGATGCGCAGTCCGCGGTTGTCGTCAAAACCCTTTGAGCGATAGTCAAACCAGGAAAAACGATCGCTGACCTCGGGGTTTTTGTCGCGGAAGGTATCTACCAGTCCCCACTTCAGCAGGCGATCCATCCATTCGCGCTCTTCCGGCAGGAAGGAGCATTTGCCGGTGCGCAGCCAGCGTTTGCGGCTCTCCTCACCGATACCGATATCAAGATCGGTGCTGCTGATATTCATATCGCCCATGATCAGCACCGGCTTGTCTGCCAGCAGGCTCTGCTCGAGATAGGCCTGAAGATCGCGATAGAACTTCTCTTTCGCCGGAAATTTAGTCGGATGGTCGCGGCTCTCGCCCTGCGGGAAGTAGCCGTTAATCACCGTGATATCGCCTATCGGGCTCGGAATTTCCGCCATAATCAGGCGGCGCTGCGCCTCTTCATCGTCGCCGGGAAAGCCGCGACGCACTGACACGGGCTGCGCTTTGGTCATCAGCGCCACGCCGTAGTGGCCTTTCTGGCCGTGATAAAAGACGTTATAGCCGAGCTTCGCTACCTCTTCGAGAGGAAACATATCGTCATGGACTTTGGTTTCCTGCAGGCCGATGACGTCAGGCTGATGCTGTTCGACCAGCGCCTCGAGCTGATGGGGACGGGCGCGCAACCCGTTGATGTTGAATGAAACAAATTTCATGGCTGCACCAGTGTGCTGAGAATGTTGCGCCGGATGGTAGCGATTTTTCAGTAAAAAGTCATGGGGATGCGTGCGGTGCGCGTTGTCTCGCTCTGCTCGACCCGAACCTTCGGTCGAAGCTTCTCATCCTTCTCCCCGAGCCTGTCGGGTAAATCAGGAGAGGACATTGAATTTGGGAGGTAATGCAAGGATGGTGGTGGGAGAAGGATTATTCGGCGCGTTGCGCCTCACCCTTCGGGCCGCGCGTTGCGCGTTGTCTCGCTGTGCT
>NZ_JAKRNN010000020.1:0-77136 GCF_022346785.1 Pantoea sp. ACRSC | reverse complement strand
CAAGGATGGTGGTGGGAGAAGGATTATTCGGCGCGTTGCGCCTCACCCTTCGGGCCGCGCGTTGCGCGTTGTCTCGCTGTGCTCGACCCGAACCTTCGGTCGAAGCTTCTCATCCTTCTCCCTGAGTCTGTCAGGTAAATCAGGAGAGGACATTGAATTTGGGAGGTAATGCAAGGATGGTGGTGGGAGAAGGATTATTCGGCGCGTTGCGCCTCACCCTTCGGGCCGCGCGTTGCGCGTTGTCTCGCTGTGCTCGACCCGAACCTTCGGTCGAAGCTTCTCATCCTTCTCCTTGAGTCTGTCGGGTAAATCAGGAGAGTGCGTTAAACAGGGGGAGATAATGCAAGGATGGTGGTGGGAGAAGGATTCGAACCTTCGAAGTCTGTGACGGCAGATTTACAGTCTGCTCCCTTTGGCCGCTCGGGAATCCCACCTGGGAAATGCTGATAATGACCGTTAAGGCGAAGATATGATTCAGATGGTGGTGGGAGAAGGATTCGAACCTTCGAAGTCTGTGACGGCAGATTTACAGTCTGCTCCCTTTGGCCGCTCGGGAATCCCACCACTGGCCTGAATCATTGTGCCTTAAAGCGGGGCGCATCATACCAAATGCGGTCGGCGTGTAAAGCGCCCAGCTAAAAAATGTGAACCGTTTGCCCACTTTTTGCCCGTGGCGCTGAATTCACAGACAATTCAGCGCCCGATGCGCTTAAAGAATAATCGTGCGGTTGCCGTAAACAAATACGCGCTGGCCCAGCACTTTATAGAGCGCACGGCTTAACACGTTTTTCTCCACGTCGCGTCCGGCACGCATCATCTCTTCGGCCGTATAGCTGTGGTCGACATTAATCACGTCCTGCATGATGATCGGACCTTCATCCAGATTGTCATTCACGTAGTGCGCCGTTGCGCCGATGATCTTCACGCCGCGCTCGTAGGCCTGATGATAAGGACGCGCGCCGATAAACGCCGGCAGGAACGAGTGGTGAATATTGATAATCTGGTTTGGATAGCGCTGCACAAAGGCTGGCGTCAGCACGCGCATATATTTCGCCAGCACCACGTAATCGGGCTGGTAGCGGTCGATCTCGTTCGCCATCAGGTTATCGTGCTCTTCGCGCGACAGCCCTTCATGGCTGACCAGCACAAAAGGAATATCAAAGCGCTCAACCAGCGAACGCAGGGTGTCATGGTTGCCGATAACCGCGGCAATCTCCATATCCAGCCCGCCGAAAGCGCTCTTCATCAGCAGGTCGCCCAGGCAGTGCGCCTCTTTGGTGACCAGCACCACCACGCGACGGCGCCCAGCGCTGTTCAGCTCGCGCGTTGAGCCTGCCGGCAGCGCGCTGTCTAAATCCGCCAGCAGCGTATTATCGTTAAAAATGCCCTCAAGCTCGGTGCGCATAAAAAAGCGTCCGGTGCGATGGTCAACGAATTCATTGTTTTGCACGATATTCAGCTCGTGCTTGTAGCAAATATTGGTGATTTTAGCGATCAGACCTTTCGCGTCAGGGCAAATGGTACGTAAAACTTTTCGTTGCATAGTTTGCGCTTGCATCTCGATCAGAGTCCTGTCAAAGCGATTGGGTAAAACCGTTGGGCCGTATGCTCTTTAGCCGCAACATTTCTTGTATTTTTTATCGGAGCCACATGGACAGCGATCGTTGCGCCCTACGGCGGGCGCGGTTCCGTCGACATAGTACCAGCGATGATCCTCGCGAAGAAAGCGAGAACGCTCGTGGATCGCCCTTATCTGGGAATTTTCGCGGTAACGCGCAAAAAAAGTGACGAAAGCTTCATTATCATGGCTTCCATGATTACAACAGGTTACATTCAGGCTTAGCCATTCAGTGTCGGCAAAACTTTCGGATAAACGCTGCGCCATATCGGGCACACGCTTGTCAGGATGCCAGCTGGCGATGAGCCAGTCGCTGTTTCGCCTGGCGTAGGCTGTGTAGCGCGAGCGCATTAACTGTTCAGCTGATTCAGGCAGCCGCTCGCCGGTCAGAAAGGGAGCGCAACATAGGCTATACTGCTTCCCGCTGCAGCAAGGACAGGGTTCGGACACAATAACTCCTGTAAGCGATAAAAAGAGATGACGCCATATGGTAGCCGACCTGGCGCAGTGAAGCTACGCGCAGTCGTTGGCGACAGAGGGTAAATGAGAAAGGTTAAAATCGGACTGGCGTTAGGGTCAGGCGCAGCCAAAGGATGGGCGCATATTGGCGTGATCAACGCGCTGACGCGCGCGGGCGTCGAAATCGATGTCGTAGCGGGCTGCTCCGTCGGTGCGCTGGTCGGCGCGGCTTATGTCAACGACCGCCTGCCGCACATGGAAAAGTGGGTCAGCGCCTTTCGCTACTGGGATGTTATTCGCCTGATGGATCTCTCCTGGCAGCGCGGCGGTTTGCTGCGCGGCGAGCGCGTTTTCAGCCATGTGCGTCAGCTGATTGCCCAGCCGGCTCTGGAGAGCTGCGGCAAGCCGTTCGGCGTGGTGGCGACCAATCTCAGTACCGGTCGGGAATTATGGCTGACCGAAGGCGATCTGCATCAGGCCGTACGCGCTTCCTGTAGTATGCCAGGCTTATTGCCGCCGGTCGGCTACAATGGTTACTGGCTGGTAGATGGGGCGGTGGTGAATCCGGTGCCCGTTTCGCTGACGCGCGCCCTTGGCGCGGATATCGTTATTGCTGTCGATCTTCAGCATGACGCGCATCTGATGCAGCAGGATCTCCTGTCTGTCACGCCGCAAAACAGCGATGAGGCGGTTTCGGCCGCAGCCCTGAGTTGGGCTAAAAAAATACGTCAGCGGCTGGTGGGGTTGACCCATCGCCGTACAACACAAACGCCGGGTGCGATGGAGATTATGTCGACGTCCATCCAGGTGCTGGAAAATCGCCTGAAGCGTAACCGTATGGCAGGCGATCCTCCCGATGTGCTGATTCAGCCATTTTGTCCGCAGATTTCGACGCTGGACTTTCATCGCGCTGAAGAAGCTATCGAGGCAGGCAAGGCCGCCGTTGAGAAAAAAATGGATGAACTATTACCGCTGGTGCGTAACAGATAATCAGGTTGTTCATTCACAGATGTTACTTCGGCTAATTCTGAAAGGCGCAACTGCGTTTTATGAACCACTATTGATTGATCTGGTACGCAGGGGGAAAGAATGGAGAAACCACTAATCGGCAAAAAGATACTCATTGTCGAAGATGAGGTCGTTTTCCGTTCTCTGGTAAACAACTTCTTGCTGGCGCTCGGCGCCAGTACGTTTGAAGCCGGCGACGGCATTGATGGCATTGGCTATCTGCAGCAGCAGGATGTGGATCTGGTGATCTGCGATTTGGAAATGCCGCGTATGAACGGCATTCAGTTTGTCGAGCATATCCGCACGCGCGGCAACAGCGTGCCGATCCTGATTATCTCGGCGACGGAAAATATGGCGGATATTGCCCATGTTCTGCGCCTTGGCGTGCAGGACGTGCTGCTTAAGCCGCTGAAAAATTTCGAGCGCTTCCGCGAAGCGGTCTATGAATGCCTTTATCCTTCGATGTTTACCTCTAAGGTGGAGGAGGATGAGCAGCTGTTTCAGGACTGGGACGCGCTGGTGCGCGATCCGGCCGCCGCGGCGAAACTGCTTAAGCAGCTTCAGCCGCCGGTACAGCAGACGGTGGCGAACTGTCGCGTCAACTACCGGCAGCTGACCATGGCCGAACAGCCTGGCCTGGTGCTGGATATTGCAGCGCTTTCCGACAACGATCTCGCCTTCTACTGTCTTGACGTCACGCGCGCCGGCGATAACGGTGTGCTGGCGGCGCTGTTGCTGCGCGCGCTGTTCAATGGCCTGCTGCAGGAGCAGCTCTCTGGCCAAAAACAGCGGCTGCCGGAGTTAAACGGCCTGCTGCGGCAGGTCAATCTGCTGCTGCGTCAGGCTAATCTGAGCGGACAGTTTCCGCTGCTGGTCGGGTATTATCATCGTACCTCGCAAAATCTTATTCTGGTTTCTGCTGGATTAAACGCCACACTTCATGTTCACGCCCACCAAATTCAACTCAGTAACGGCGTCCCTCTTGGCACTATGGGAAGCACTCATCTTAACCAAATCAGCCAGCGCGCCGACAGCTGGCAATGCCACGTCTGGGGCGCCGGAGGCAGGATCCGCCTGATGTTAGCGGCTGAAGAGCAGGCGAAATAATTTAATTTCGCCGGGGTCTGAAGACAGGTCCAAAGGTAAGCTTTACACTTGGGTAATAGTCTTAAATTCTGCGGATTGACTCCTTCCAGGATAAATCCGTTCGATGGTAACTGATATACTCATTTCCGAATTTCAACCGACATATCAAGTATTAACTTGAACGGCCTATAAGAGAGGTATCTTGATGTCTGCCTATAAGTCCAAAGTAAAAAAAGCGGTAATCCCTGTAGCAGGTTTGGGCACCCGTATGCTCCCTGCGACAAAAGCGATTCCGAAAGAGATGTTACCGCTGGTCGATAAGCCGTTAATTCAGTATGTCGTTAACGAGTGCATCGCAGCAGGAATTAACGAAATTGTGCTGGTTACGCACTCTTCCAAAAACTCCATTGAAAACCACTTCGACACCAGCTTTGAGCTGGAAGCGATGCTGGAAAAACGTGTTAAGCGTCAGCTGCTGGATGAAATCCAGTCAATCTGTCCGCCGCACGTAACCATCATGCAGGTGCGTCAGGGCATCGCGAAAGGCCTGGGCCACGCCGTTATGTGTGCGCATCCGCTGATTGGCGACGAGCCGGTTGCGGTGATCCTGCCGGACGTGATTATCGACGAGTACGAATCTAACCCGACCAAAGATAACCTGGCGGAAATGCTGAGCCGTTTCGACGAGTCAGGCCGCAGCCAGATTATGGTTGAGCCGGTAGCGGACGTGACTGCTTACGGCGTGGTTGACTGCCAGGGCGCAGAACTGCAGCCGGGCGACAGCGCGCCAATGGTTGGCGTGGTTGAGAAGCCGAAAGCGACCGAAGCGCCGTCCAACCTCGCGGTTGTGGGCCGTTACGTTCTCTCTGCGGATATCTGGCCTCTGCTGGCAAAAACCCCTCCGGGCGCAGGCGGCGAAGTACAGCTGACCGACTCTATCGCCATGCTGATGGAGAAAGAGACGGTAGAAGCTTACCACCTGAAAGGCGTAAGCCATGACTGCGGTAACAAACTCGGTTATATGCAGGCATTCGTTGAGTACGGTGTTCGCCATCCAGTGCTGGGCAAAGATTTTTCTCAGTGGCTCGATAGCGCAGTTGGCAATAAAAAGTAATTCATAAACACAGGATATCTCAATGAAAGTCACTGTATTTGGTATCGGCTATGTCGGTCTGGTTCAGGCTGCGGTGTTGGCCGAAGTCGGACATGACGTTCTCTGCATTGATGTCGACGCAAAAAAAGTCGAAAACCTGAAAAAAGGCATCATCCCCATTTTCGAACCCGGCCTTACGCCGCTGGTTATGTCGAACTATGAGGCGGGTCGCCTTAAGTTCAGTACAGATGCGGAAGAGGGCGTCAATCACGGCGTCATGCAGTTTATCGCCGTGGGTACGCCGCCAGATGAGGACGGCTCGGCTGACCTTAAATATGTGACCGCCGTTGCTCGTACCATTGCGCAGCATATGAAGGATCACAAGGTTGTGCTTGATAAATCCACCGTTCCGGTTGGAACCGCGGATAAAGTGCGTCGCGTAATGGAAGAGACCCTGCGCGATCGCGGCGTTAGCCTGACGTTTGATGTGGTATCCAACCCGGAGTTCCTCAAGGAAGGCGCAGCCGTAAACGACTGCATGCGTCCTGAGCGCATCGTGGTGGGTACCGATAATGAAGAAGTGGAAGAGCTGCTGCGTGAACTCTACGAGCCGTTCAACCGCAATCACGATCGCATGATCGTCATGGATATCCGCAGCGCGGAGCTGACCAAGTACGCAGCGAACTGCATGCTGGCGACCAAAATCAGCTTTATGAACGAGATCTCCAACCTTGCCGAACGTCTGGGTGCGGATGTCGAGAAAGTGCGTCAGGGCATCGGTTCTGATTCACGTATCGGCTACCACTTTATCTACCCTGGCTGCGGCTACGGCGGCTCCTGCTTCCCGAAAGATGTGCAGGCGCTGATCCGTACCGCGGAGTCGATCGGCTACAAGCCGCGTCTGCTGCAGGCGGTGGAAGATGTCAACGACAGCCAGAAAACCAAGCTGCCCACTTTTATCAAGCGCCATTTCGGCGACGATCTGAGCGGTAAAACCTTCGCAGTCTGGGGCCTGTCGTTCAAACCGAACACCGACGATATGCGTGAAGCCTCCAGTCGCGTGCTGATGGAATCGCTGTGGGAAGCTGGTGCAAGCGTTCAGGCGTTCGATCCGGAAGCGATGGACGAAGCGCAGCGCATCTACGGTCACCGCAGCGATCTGAAGCTGATGGGCACCAAAGAAGCGGCGCTGCAGGGCGCAGATGGCCTGGTCATCTGCACCGAGTGGCAGAACTTCCGCGCACCGGACTTTGACGTTATTAAAAATTCCCTCAAAGAACCCGTGATTTTTGATGGTCGCAACCTGTATGATCCAGAGCGTATCAGCAAACGCGGTTTCGTTTATTATGCAATCGGCCGCGGAGCGTCTATTCAAATTGCGTAATTAACGAGGGTAGTATGAACATTCTGGTCACCGGCGCCGCAGGCTTTATTGGATTTCACGTCACTCAACGCTTGCTGGCCGCCGGTCACCAGATTGTCGGCATAGATAATCTTAATGACTATTATGATGTCGGCCTGAAACAATCTCGTCTTGATTTAATCGCACAGCATCCCGGCTTCAAATTTATTAAAATGGAGCTGGCGGATCGCGCAGCTATCGCCTCGTTATTCGAACAACATGCGTTTCAACGCGTCATTCATCTGGGTGCCCAGGCGGGTGTGCGCTATTCCATCGACAATCCTCACGCCTACGCCGATGCTAACCTGACTGGTCATTTAAATATTCTCGAAGGATGCCGTCATCATAAAATCGAGCACTTACTCTATGCATCCTCCAGTTCTGTTTATGGACTCAATCGTAAAATGCCATTTTCGACCGATGACAGCGTCGATCATCCGGTATCACTTTACGCGGCAACTAAAAAAGCCAATGAGCTGATGTCGCATACCTATTCGCATCTTTATCAGCTGCCTACCACCGGCCTGCGTTTCTTTACCGTATATGGTCCATGGGGTCGTCCAGATATGGCGCTGTTTAAATTTACGCGCGCCATGATCGCCGGTGAAGCGATTGACGTCTATAACCGCGGCGAGATGAAACGCGACTTTACCTATATCGACGATATTGCCGAAGCTATTGTGCGTCTGCAGGATGTTATTCCGCAGCAGGATGAAAACTGGACGGTAGAAACCGGCTCGCCAGCCACTAGCTCTGCGCCTTACCGCGTATATAACATCGGAAACAGTCAGCCGACCAGCCTGATTAAATATATTGAGGCGATTGAAAAAGCACTGGGCGTGACGGCGAAGAAAAATCTGTTACCGATGCAGCCCGGCGACGTGCTGGAAACCAGCGCGGATACTGCAGCCCTGTATCAGGCGATTGGCTTTAAGCCGCAGACCAGCGTAGAAGAGGGTGTAGAACGCTTTGTTCGCTGGTATCGGGAGTTTTACAACGTCTGAAAAAAAGGAAGCCTGCGCTTCCTTTCCCTGATTAACCTGGGGTCACATAAACAATGTGACCCAAATGATGGAAGCACTATCAGTTATTACAGCAGGAAGTTTTCCAGCTGTTTACCTTCTTCTTCGATCGCTTTTTTGATTACCGCTGGCGTACGACCCTGACCGGTCCAGGTACGGGTTTCACCATTTTCATCAACGTACTGATATTTAGCCGGACGTGCAGCGCGTTTTGTTTTGCCTGGCGCTTTAGTTTCAGTAATGGTGCTTAACAGCTCGTTAGGATCGATGCCATCAGCCAGCAGCATTTCTCTGTATTGCTCAAGTTTGCGCGTGCGTTCTTCACTTTCCGCTTTAGCGTGGGTCTCTTCTTCGCGGCGTTCATTTACCACGACCTCGAGTTTTTCCAGCATTTCTTCCAGCGCTTCCAGTGAACACTCTCGAGCCTGCGCGCGTAATGTACGGATATTATTAAGGATTTTTAGTGCTTCGCTCATTGTCCTGATCTCTGAATATATTAATGAAGAGGTGTTCTGCCAGCTAATAATAGTGGCGGCAAAAAATTACTGCAATAGTAAAATAAGTGGAACGGTAAAGAATGATAATTAATTTTCTCGCTTATGTTTAATCAAAAGAAACAGTAAGCCGGTTGATATTCAGACGTCTTCAGGTTATGAAAATCCGAAACGTTAAAGTGAGAGAGGCGCTCAGCGTGAAGAAAGGGGTGAATCTGCGTAACGGCGCTCAACTGTACAATAAAGTTCAGGCACAAATGATTAAAAAAAGCGGAAAGACGAAGCGCGGGCTTATCTCTCACTGGCGAAGATCTAATCAGCTTGCGCAAAATAATCACCGCCATAATTTACGTTTATCTGTGATAGAATTCCGCGCATTCTGTTTGCAATGCTTTGAGAAACCACGCTAATGGCTCAGCTCTATTTTTATTATTCCGCAATGAATGCAGGGAAATCCACCGCGTTATTACAGTCGTCTTACAATTATCAGGAACGCGGCATGAGAACCCTGGTCTACACCGCTGAAATTGACGATCGTTTCGGCGTGGGCAAAGTCAGCTCCCGTATTGGCCTTTCCTCGCCGGCGGCGCTGTTTAACGCGCAGACGCGGCTGTATGAGGAGATCGCGGCGGAAGATGCGCGCCAGCGGGTACACTGCGTGCTGGTGGACGAGTGCCAGTTTTTAACGCGCGATCAGGTCAAGGCACTCTCTGACGTCGTCGATAACCTGGATATTCCGGTCCTCTGCTACGGGCTGCGCACCGACTTTCGTGGCGAACTCTTTGGCGGCAGCCAGTATTTGCTCGGCTGGGCCGACAAGCTGGTGGAGCTGAAAACCGTCTGTCACTGCGGCCGTAAGGCGGGGATGGTATTGCGGCTCGACGCGCAGGGCCGTCCGTTTAGCGAAGGGGAGCAGGTGGTGATTGGCGGCAACGAGCGTTATATTTCGGTATGCCGCAAACACTACAAGCAGGCGATAGAGCAGGGGTCGCTGGATGCCATCTACGGCCAGCAAAAGCCCGCCTGAGGTCGTTTTTCAGAGATAAAAAAACCCGCCGAAGCGGGTTTTTTTTAATAGCCGATCGTCAGGCTTTTTTAGCTTTCTTCTCGGTTTTCTCAGTCTTCTCTACTTTCACCGGCTGTGCGGCCTGCGCCTGCGTTACGTCGGCGAAAGGCTCGGCGTATTCACGGCCGTAGAAGGTATCCAGCATAATCTGTTTCAGCTCGGCAATCAGCGGATAGCGCGGGTTAGCGCCGGTGCACTGGTCGTCGAAGGCGTCTTCGGCCAGCTTATCGACTTTCGCCAGGAAGTCTGCTTCCTGAACGCCCGCTTCGCGGATAGAGACTGGAATACCCAGCTGGGTTTTCATCTCATCCAGCCACGCCAGCAGCTTCTCGATTTTCTGTGCGGTACGGTCGCCAGGTGCCGCCAGACCTAAATGGTCGGCAATTTCCGCGTAGCGACGGCGCGCCTGCGGACGGTCATACTGGCTGAACGCCGTCTGCTTGGTCGGGTTGTCGTTGGCGTTATAGCGGATCACGTTGCAGATCAGCAGCGCGTTCGCCAGACCGTGCGGGATATGGAACTCGGAACCCAGCTTGTGCGCCATGGAGTGGCAGACGCCAAGGAAGGCGTTGGCGAAGGCGATACCGGCGATAGTCGCGGCGTTATGCACACGCTCACGCGCTACCGGATTTTTCGCGCCGTCCCGATAGCTGGCCGGCAGGTTCTCTTTCAGCAGTTTCAGTGCCTGCAGCGCCTGGCCGTCGGAGTACTCGTTAGCCAGTACCGATACATAGGCTTCCAGCGCATGGGTGACCGCATCCAGGCCGCCGAAGGCGCAGAGCGAACGCGGCATCTCCATCACCAGATTGGCATCGACAATCGCCATATCCGGGGTCAGCGCGTAGTCCGCCAGCGGATATTTCTGGCCGGTGGCGTCGTCGGTCACTACCGCAAACGGCGTCACTTCCGAACCGGTGCCTGAGGTGGTAGTGATGGCGATCATGCGCGCTTTCACACCCATTTTCGGGAATTTATAGATACGTTTGCGGATATCCATAAAGCGCAGCGCCAGCTCTTCGAAGTGGGTTTCCGGATGTTCGTACATTACCCACATGATTTTCGCAGCATCCATCGGCGAGCCGCCGCCCAGCGCGATAATCACGTCTGGTTTGAAGCTGTTCATCTGCTCGGTGCCTTTGCGCACAATGCTCAGCGTCGGGTCCGCTTCTACCTCAAAGAACACTTCGGTTTCGATGCCGTGCGATTTCAACACGCCAGTTACCTGGTCGGCATAGCCGTTGTTGAACAGGAAACGGTCGGTGACGATAAAGGCGCGTTTTGCACCGTCGGCGGCCACCTCTTCCAGCGCAATGGGCAGCGAGCCGCGGCGGAAGTAGATGGATTTCGGGAGTTTATGCCACAACATGTTTTCTGCTCGCTTAGCCACGGTTTTCTTGTTGATAAGGTGTTTCGGTCCCACGTTTTCTGAAATGGAGTTACCGCCCCATGAGCCGCAGCCCAGCGTCAGCGAAGGTGCCAGCTTGAAGTTATAGAGGTCGCCGATACCGCCCTGAGAAGCCGGAGTATTAATAAGAATACGCGCGGTTTTCATGCGGTCACCGAAGAAGTTCACGCGCGCTTTCTGGTTGTCCTGGTCGGTGTAGAGGCAGGAAGTGTGGCCGATACCGCCCATCGCCACCAGTTTTTCCGCTTTTGCGACCGCGTCTTCGAAATCGCTGGCGCGATACATGGCCAGCGTCGGCGACAGTTTTTCATGGGCGAAGGGTTCAGATTCGTCCACCAGCTTCACTTCGCCAATCAGAATTTTGGTGCTGCCCGGCACGCTGATGCCTGCCATCTCGGCGATTTTAAAGGCGGGCTGACCGACGATGGCCGCGTTGAGCGCGCCGTTTTTCAGGATAACGTTCTGGACAGCTTTCAGCTCTTCGCCCTGCAGCAGGTAGCCGCCATGGCTGGCAAAGCGCTCGCGCACTGCGTCATAGACGGAGTCGACCACAATAACCGACTGCTCGGAGGCGCAAATAACGCCGTTATCAAAGGTTTTGGACATCAGGATTGAGGCGACGGCGCGTTTGATATCGGCCGTTTCGTCAATCACCACCGGCGTGTTGCCCGCGCCGACGCCAATCGCTGGTTTACCGGAGCTATAGGCCGCTTTCACCATGCCGGGGCCGCCGGTCGCCAGGATCAGGTTGATATCAGGGTGGTGCATCAGCTGGTTAGAGAGCTCAACCGATGGGGCGTCGATCCAGCCGATAATATCTTTCGGCGCGCCGGCGGCGATGGCGGCCTGCAGCACGATGTCCGCTGCTTTGTTGGTGGCTTCTTTGGCGCGCGGGTGTGGCGAGAAGATAATGCCGTTACGGGTTTTCAAGCTAATCAGCGCCTTGAAAATCGCCGTTGAGGTCGGGTTGGTGGTGGGAACAATACCGCAAATCAGGCCGATTGGCTCAGCGATGGTAATGGTACCGAAGGTGTCATCGGTCTCCAGCACGCCGCAGGTCTTCTCGTCTTTATAAGCGTTATAGATATATTCTGAGGCAAAATGGTTTTTAATAACTTTATCTTCGACGATACCCATGCCGGATTCGGCGACCGCCATTTTGGCGAGAGGGATACGGGCGTCAGCGGCGGCGAGGGCGGCAGCGCGGAAGATGGCGTCAACCTGTTCTTGAGTAAAGTTGGCGTATTCACGCTGTGCTTTTTTTACGCGTTCAACCAGTGCGTTAAGTTCAGCGACATTAGTAACGGCCATGGTGCTCTCCTGAAGGAAGTTAAACTCTGTTAGTAAACCTGCCTGGAGTCCTGATTATAGCCATGCTTCGCTAATATTTTGGCTTAAGCCAAAAGGCCAGAATTTTCGTTGGCTTACTGAAAGAGTTTTCGCACGGGTCAAACATCTTTGCTGATGACTTTCTGTGGGAAAAGATTACCTGGAATGGGGTAGATAAATATTGATTCAGATCAATTTAAGCCTAAGCTGACTCCTTTCAGCAGCGATTTTTGTCAAAGTCTGCAAAGCAGGGCATGCCGCCCGGTTTTATACCCCTCCCGCATGTCGCGCTGGCGTAACTGACTCTCTGATTTGCCCTGACGCAGCACAATTTTCTGTTTAGTTGACTGGTTAACGCGGCGCTTTTTGCGTAAATTAAGCGCGATTTCTTTTTCCTCATCGGAGCGAACCGTGAACCCTGCGTTGCTTGACCTTTCGGGCTATATCAAATTCTTTGTTGGCCTGTTCGCGCTGGTGAACCCAGTCGGCATTATTCCTGTCTTTATCAGCATGACCAGCTATCAGGCGGCCGCTGAGCGGAATAAAACTAATATGACCGCAAACCTGGCGGTCGCCATTATCCTCTGGACCTCGCTGTTTCTTGGCGACGCCATCCTGCATATTTTCGGCATCTCTATCGACTCCTTCCGCATCGCGGGCGGCATTCTGGTGGTGACCATCGCCATGTCGATGATCAGCGGCAAGCTGGGCGAAGATAAACAGAACAAGCAGGAGAAATCGGAAACCGCCATCCGCGAGAGCATCGGCGTGGTGCCGCTTGCGCTGCCGCTGATGGCGGGGCCTGGCGCGATCAGTTCGACCATTGTCTGGAGCACGCGCTATCACAGCTGGCAAAACCTGCTGGGCTTTAGCGTTGCGATTGCGCTCTTTGCCTTCTGCTGCTGGCTGCTGTTTCGCGCCGCGCCGCTGATGGTGCGCGTGCTCGGCCAGACCGGCATTAACGTCATTACGCGTATTATGGGCCTGCTGCTGATGGCGCTCGGCATTGAGTTCGTGGTCACCGGCATCAAGGCGTTATTTCCCGGTCTGGTCAGTTAAGGCCGCTTAATTTCCATCGCAAACGACGATATGACCCTTAATGGTGCAATTGCATATTTTATTGCACCGTTATAATGCAATTATTCCTGCCGCTTAATCTGCCGCTAAAATTATTAAGCAAATTACTCGCCAGAGCGCCGCACCCGCGGCGCGCTCCGCTCGCTGTGACAATTCTCACACCATAAAATATCAGCGCTTACTTAAATAGCCTCATAAACTGGCATGAAAGCTGCAATTACCTGTTTTTTGTTTTCACAAAGAAGAAAAAGGCAGAAGGGATGCGCATTTCTACGGCGGCAGCAGAGTTAAAAAGCGAGCCGGGAGGGTAAAAGCGGGTAAACTCCTGCATAAACAGGGTGATAAGGGTTATTTTCGTACAAAAATTAACGCTATCCTCCTGCCTGCAGACGTGATAAAAGAGAATCAGGTAACATTTTTGTTATTTTTACTTTGTCGGCAGAGGCGGCGTTCTGCTAATTTTCGGCGCAACAGTTTTTCATTTGGTCTCAAAGTGAGAACACTTCTTGCTTATGAGCTAAAGGGCTTATGAAGAAGGGTTAACTTTTTTGATGAAATGGAAGATTACGCCGCTGTCAGTCAGCTTAATGATTCTGTTCGGCACCGCGCATGCCGCGACCGTTCCCCCAGGCACCGAACTCGCCGCCACCCAAAATATTGTCATTAATAACGGCACTGAAGTCTCTTCCCTCGATCCGCAAAAGATTGAGGGCGTGCCGGAATCGCGCATTATTTCCAATTTGCTGGAAGGACTGGTAACCACCGACAATAACGGCGCTATCGTGCCGGGCGTGGCGCAGTCATGGCAAAACGAGGGCGGAAAGGTCTGGACCTTTACTCTGCGCGACAGCGCGAAATGGAGCGATGGTACGCCGGTTACCGCGCACGATTTCGTTTACAGCTGGCGACGTCTCGCCGATCCCAAAACCGCATCGCCCTATGCCAGCTACCTCCAGGCGGCGCATCTCAGCCATATCGACGAGATCATGGCCGGGAAAGCAACCCCTGACCGCCTTGGCGTGACGGCGCTGGACGATCGTCATTTGCAGGTTACCCTGAGCGAGCCGGTCCCTTACTTCGTTTCGATGCTGGCCAATGCCGCACTGTCGCCGGTTAACGCGGCGACGGTAGAGAAGTGGGGTGACGCCTGGACGCGTCCAGAGCACTATGTCGGCAACGGCGCCTATCTTCTGAGCGAGTGGATAATCAACGAGAAGCTGGTGCTGAAGCGCAATCCCGGCTACTGGGACAACGCTCATACGGTGATTGAGCAGGGCACCTTCCTGCCGATTGAGTCGGACCATAACGACGTCAACCGCTATCGCAGCGGCAATACCGATATGACCAACAGCGTGGTACCGCCCGAGCTGTTCCACAAGCTGAAGAGCGAACTGGGCGATCAGGTAAAGGTCAGCCCGCTGCTCTGCACCTTCTACTACGAAATCAACAATAAAAAACCGCCGTTCAACGATGCGCGCGTGCGTACCGCTATCAAGCTAACGCTGGACCGCGATATTATTACGCAGAAAATCATGGGGCAGGGGCAGATCCCGGCTTACAGCCTGACGCCGCCTTCAACCGCGGGTGTCACCCTAACGCTGCCGGCCTGGTTCACCTGGAGCCAGGCGGAGCGCAACGCGGCCGCTAAAAAGCTGCTGGCTGAGGCAGGTTACAACGCCCAGCATCCGCTGCGCTTCACGCTGCTCTACAACACCTCGGATCAAAACAAAAAGCAGGCAATCGCCGCCGCCTCGATGTGGCAGAAGAATCTTGGCGCGCAGGTCAGCCTGCAAAACCAGGAGTGGAAAACGCTGCTGGAGACGCGTCATCAGGCGCAGTATGACGTGGTGCGCGCCACCTGGTGCGCCGACTACAACGAGCCATCTACCTTCCTGAATATGCTGATCGGCAACGCCTCTATCAATACGGCCTTCTACCACAGCGACAGGTATGATCATCTGCTGGCGCAGACCCTTTCTGCCAGCAGCGAAGCGGCCCGCGCCGCGCTCTACCAGCAGGCTGAAGCACAGCTCGACAAGGACTCGGCAATTGTGCCAGTTTATTACCGCGTCAGCGTGCGGCTGGTCAAACCCTGGACAGGCGGTTTTACCGGCAAAGATCCGCTCGATATGACCGATTTGAAATATTACTTCATTAAAAAGCACTGAGGCTGACCCGACAAGATAAGCCGGGAAGCGCGCGGTGCTGAAGCCTTTCGGGGCAAAAACTATCCTCAGCCAAAATGAGGAACCCGCTAACGGGGGACGCCGACACGGCAAGGCGTGTCGGTGAAGATAAAAACTGGAGTGTAATAATGAACAACATCACGAAAAAAAGTCTGATTGCCGCTGGCGTGCTGGCGGCGTTGGGCGCGCTGGCAGGGAATGCACTGGCAGCAAACGTTCCGGCAGGGGTTGAACTGGCGGCGAAGCAGGAGCTGGTGCGCGGCAACGGCGACGAAGTACAGTCGCTGGATCCGCACAAAATCGAAGGCGTGCCAGAAGATAACGTGGCGCGCGATCTCTATGAAGGCCTGCTGGTCAGCGACAGCGACGGCCATCCGATCCCGGGCGTGGCGGAAAAATGGGAAAACAAAGACTTTAAAGTCTGGACCTTCCACCTGCGCAACAATGCCAAATGGTCAAACGGTGAGCCGGTGACCGCGCAGGACTTCGTCTACAGCTGGCAGCGTCTGGCCGATCCGAAAACCGCGTCGCCTTACGCCAGCTACCTGCAGTATGGCCACATTGAAAACGTCGATGATGTTATCGCCGGGAAAAAGCCAACCTCTGACCTGGGCGTGAAAGCGCTGGATGACCATACCTTGCAGGTCACCCTGAGCGAGCCGGTGCCCTATTTTTACAAGCTGCTGATTAACGCCGTTATGTCGCCGGTCTACAAGCCTGCGATTGAAAAATTTGGCGACCAGTGGACGCAGCCGCAGAACTGGGTCGGCAACGGTGCCTTTAAGCTGGAAGCGCACGTGATCAACGAGCGCATCACCCTGGTGCGTAACCCACAGTACTGGGACAACGAACACACGGTACTGAACAAGGTGACCTATCTGCCGATTAACTCTGAAGTCAGCGACGTTAACCGCTACTTCTCGGAAAACGGCAGTGACATGACCTATAACAACATGCCGATTGAGCTGTTTAAAAAGCTGCAACGCGAGAATCCTAAAGAGCTGCACGTTGATCCTTATCTGTGCACCTACTACTACGAAATTAACAACCAGAAAGCGCCGTTCACCGATCCGCGCGTGCGCGCCGCGCTTAAGCTCGGTCTGGATCGCGACATTATCGTCAACAAAGTGCTGGCGCAGGGCCAGCTGCCAGCCTACAGCTATACGCCACCGGCTACGGACGGTATGGATATTCTGCCGCCGGACTGGTTCAAGTGGTCTCAGGACAAACGTAATGCCGAGGCGAAAAAACTGCTGGCCGAAGCGGGCTACACCGCTGACAAGCCGCTCACTTTCAACCTGCTGTATAACACCTCCGATTTGCATAAGAAACTGGCTATCGCCGCATCTTCTATCTGGAAGAAAAACATCGGTGTAAACATCAAGCTTGAGAACCAGGAGTGGAAAACCTTCCTCGACACGCGTCATCAGGGCAACTTCGACGTGGCGCGCGCCGCATGGTGTGCCGACTATAACGAGCCGACGTCGTTCCTGAACACCATGCTTTCTGACAGCAGCAACAACACCTCTCACTATAAGAGCGCCGAGTTCGATAAAGTGATCCACGATGCGATCAAGGCGGCAGATGAGAAAGCGCGTGCGGCGGATTATGCCAAAGCTGAGCAAATCATGGATAAGGACAGCACCATCGTGCCGGTTTACTACTACGTGAACGCGCGTCTGGTGAAACCTTACGTCGGCGGTTACACCGGCAAAGATCCGCTGGATAAAACGCTCAGCAAGAACTTCTACATCATTAAACACTAATAGCAAACAGGCTATCGGCAAGGGCGGCGCGCGATGCGTCGCCCTTATGTACTTTGTACGCTTTGTGAAGCAATAAGCCTGGTAGGTACGGCAATGTTAAAATTTATCCTGCGTCGACTGCTCGAAGCGATCCCCACGCTCTTTGTGCTGATCACTATCTCATTCTTTATGATGCGCCTCGCGCCCGGCAGTCCCTTTACCGGCGAGCGCACGCTGGCGCCGGAAGTGATGGCGAACATCGAAGCGAAGTATCACCTGAACGATCCCATCGGCAAACAGTATCTCGACTATCTGATCCAGCTGGCGCACGGCGATTTCGGCCCGTCGTTTAAATATAAAGATTACACGGTTAACTATCTGGTCGGCCATGCGTTCCCGGTTTCAGCCAAACTCGGCCTGGCGGCCTTTGTGCTGGCGGTGATCCTCGGCGTGACGGCGGGCGTTATCGCGGCGCTCAGGCAGAACAGCCTGTGGGATTATGCGGTGATGGGGGTCGCCATGACCGGCGTGGTGATACCCAGCTTTGTGGTGGCGCCGCTGCTGGTGCTGCTCTTTGCCATTACCCTGAAATGGCTACCCGGCGGCGGCTGGAACGGCGGACAGCTGCGCTATATGCTGCTGCCGATGGTGGCGCTGTCGCTGGCCTATATCGCCAGCATCGCGCGTATTACCCGCGGCTCGATGATTGAGGTGATGCACTCCAACTTTATCCGCACCGCGCGCGCCAAAGGGCTGCCGCTGCGCCGTATTGTGCTGCGCCATGCGCTTAAGCCTGCGCTGCTGCCGGTTCTCTCCTATCTCGGCCCGGCGTTTGTCGGCATCATCACCGGTTCAATGGTGATTGAGTCGATTTATGGCCTGCCCGGTATCGGTCAGCTGTTTGTTAACGGCGCGCTGAACCGTGACTATTCGCTGGTAATGAGCCTGACCATTCTGGTGGGCGTACTGACCATTATATTCAACGCGATCGTCGACGTGCTCTATGCCGTGATCGATCCGAAAATCCGTTATTAACGCTGGAGCCCGCGATGATGTTGAGTAAGAAAAACAGCGAAGCTCTTGACGCCTTCAGCGAAAAGCTCGAGGTAGAAGGGCGCAGCCTGTGGCAGGATGCGCGTCGCCGTTTTATCCATAACCGTGCGGCGCTGATCAGCCTGCTGGTACTGGTGCTGATTACGCTATTTGTTATTTTCGTCCCGATGTTCGCTCAGTTCAGCTATGACGATACCGACTGGGGCATGATGTCTGCGCCGCCGGATACCACCTCCGGCCACTGGTTCGGCACCGACTCCTCCGGGCGCGATCTGCTGGTGCGCGTCGCCATTGGCGGACGCATCTCGCTGATGGTAGGCATCGCTTCGGCGCTGATCGCGGTGATTGTCGGCACGCTTTACGGCTCGATCGCCGGCTATCTCGGCGGCAAAATCGACTCGGTGATGATGCGTATTCTGGAGATCCTGAACTCCTTCCCGTTTATGTTCTTTGTGATCCTGCTGGTGACCTTTTTCGGCCGCAATATCCTGCTGATCTTCGCCGCAATTGGCATGGTCTCCTGGCTCGACATGGCGCGTATCGTGCGCGGCCAGACGCTGGGGCTGAAGCGTAAAGAGTTCATCGAAGCGGCCCACGTCGGCGGCGTTTCTACCGCCAGCATCGTGCTGCGCCATATCGTGCCGAACGTGCTGGGCGTGGTGGTGGTTTACGCCTCGCTGCTGGTGCCGAGTATGATCCTGTTTGAATCTTTCCTGAGCTTCCTCGGCCTCGGCACTCAGGAGCCGTTAAGCAGCTGGGGCGCGCTGCTCAGCGATGGTGCCAACTCGATGGAAGTGTCACCATGGCTGCTGCTGTTCCCGGCCGGTTTTCTGGTGGTGACGCTGTTCTGTTTCAACTTTATCGGCGATGGTCTGCGTGACGCCCTCGACCCGAAAGATCGTTAAGGAGTTTCCCGATGACCATTCATGAATTTCAGCCGGCGATGGCTGCCCGCGCGGGAAGCGACCTGTTACTGGAAGTTAAAGATCTGCGCGTCACTTTCCAGACTCACGACGGCGACGTGACGGCGGTCAACGACCTGAACTTCTCGCTGCGCGCCGGCGAAACCCTGGGCATCGTCGGCGAGTCGGGTTCCGGCAAGTCGCAGACGGCATTCGCCCTGATGGGACTGCTGGCGAAAAACGGCCGTATCGGCGGTACGGCGCTGTTCAACGGCAAGGAGATCCTCAACCTGCCGGAGAAGGCGCTGAATAAGCTGCGCGCCGAGCAGATAGCGATGATCTTCCAGGATCCCATGACCTCGCTTAATCCCTATATGCGCGTCGGCGATCAGCTGATGGAAGTGCTGAAGCTGCATAAAGGGATGAGCAGTGCGCAGGCGTTCGAGGAGTCGGTGCGCATGCTCGACGCGGTGAAAATGCCGGAAGCACGCAAGCGCATGAAGATGTTCCCCCATGAGTTTTCCGGCGGTATGCGCCAGCGCGTGATGATCGCGATGGCGCTGCTCTGCCGGCCTAAGCTGCTGATTGCCGATGAACCGACCACGGCGCTTGACGTTACCGTTCAGGCGCAGATCATGACGCTGCTGAATGAGCTGAAGCGCGAGTTCAATACCGCGATTATCATGATCACCCACGATCTGGGCGTAGTGGCGGGCATCTGCGACAAGGTGCTGGTGATGTATGCCGGCCGCACCATGGAGTATGGCCGCGCGCGCGACGTCTTCTACCAGCCCGCGCATCCCTATTCGATTGGGCTGCTGAGCGCGGTGCCGCGTCTGGACGCCGAGGGCGAAAGCCTGACCACTATTCCCGGCAACCCGCCGAACCTGCTGCGTCTGCCGCAGGGCTGTCCGTTCCAGCCGCGCTGTCCGCATGCGATGCCGATCTGCACCCAGGCGCCGCCGCTGCTGCCGTTTGGCGAAGGGCGCCTGCGCGCCTGCTTTAAGCCGGTGGAGGAGTTAGTATGAGTACCGTCGCTGAGAAAAAAGTTCTGCTGGAAATCGCCGATCTCAAGGTGCATTTCGACATTAAAGATGGGCGCCAGTGGTTCTGGCAGCCGCCGAAATCCCTCAAGGCGGTGGACGGCGTCAGCCTGCGCCTTTACGAAGGCGAAACCCTGGGCGTGGTTGGCGAGTCTGGCTGCGGCAAATCGACCCTGGCGCGCGCCATTATCGGGCTGGTGAAGGCCACCGACGGCCGCGTCGCCTGGCTGGGGCGCGATCTGCTCGGGCAGAGCGAAGAGGAGTGGCGCAAGGCGCGCAGCGACATCCAGATGATCTTCCAGGATCCGCTGGCCTCGCTGAACCCGCGCATGACCATCGGCGATATCATCGCCGAGCCGCTGCGCACCTATCATCCGAAGATGCCGCGTCAGGAAGTAAAAGACCGCGTCAAAAACATGATGATGAAAGTTGGCCTGCTGCCGAACCTGATCAACCGCTATCCGCATGAGTTCTCAGGCGGACAGTGCCAGCGTATCGGCATCGCGCGCGCGCTGATCCTCGAACCGAAGCTGATTATCTGCGACGAGCCGGTCTCCGCGCTCGACGTCTCGATTCAGGCGCAGGTGGTCAATCTGCTGCAGCAGCTGCAGCGCGAGATGGGGCTGTCGCTGATCTTTATCGCGCACGATCTGGCGGTGGTGAAGCATATCTCTGACCGCGTGCTGGTGATGTATCTCGGCCATGCGGTCGAGCTGGGCACCTACGATGCGGTCTACAACAATCCGCAGCATCCCTACACGCGCGCGCTGATGTCGGCGGTGCCCATCCCCGATCCAGATCTGGAGAAGAATAAGCAGATTCAGCTGCTGGAAGGGGAGCTGCCGTCGCCGATTAACCCGCCTTCAGGCTGCGTGTTCCGCACGCGCTGCCCCATCGCCGGACCGGAGTGCGCCAAAACGCGTCCGCTGCTGGAGGGGAGTTTCCGCCATGCGGTCTCCTGCCTGAAGGTGGATCCGCTGTAATAAAAAACGCCGGGCAGCTGCCCGGCGTTTTAACATTTGATCACGCTGACCAGCGGGTCAGCGCGCTTATTCGCGCCAGAGAATATGGCACAGCTTGTGATCTTTCTCGCGGCACAGCAGCACGCGCGCGAAAACGTCGGTAATCGGCTCGCCGTCCGCTTCCCCCAGTCCAATCACCACCTCAGAGAAGAAGTCCGGGTTAAGATCGAAATCGACGTGCTCCTTCCAGTCTTCTGACGGATCGAACAGCTCGGCGCCGCCGCGCTCTTCAAACTGCAGGTTGAAAAGAATAATATCCGCCGGATCGAGGTTGTCGCCTGCCAGTTCAAGAAAAATGTCGTAAGCCTGTTCCAGCGTTTCGTCTTCGGTAAGGCGATTATTTAAATCCATGATCGGTCCTGTCTGCCCTGAGGCGCGTTGCAATTTCCGCTCGTTTTACAGTAAAGGGCTAAAGAAGTAAAACAGTCGTTCAACAATGCGCTGCCACCAGGCACGTTTTGACCAGCGTTTTCCATCCAGCAGACGCGAACGCGCAATATAGTCATCCTGCACGCAGGCTAAATCGCTGCCGAAGCCGGCGTCGTCCACCACCAGCGTAATTTCAAAATTGAGCCACAGGCTGCGCATATCGAGATTGACCGTGCCGACCAGGCTGAGCTGTCCATCTACCAGTACGCTCTTGGTGTGCAGCAAGCCGTCTTCAAACTGATAGATCCTGACGCCCGCCTCCAGCAGCTCGCTGAAAAAGGCGCGGCTCGCCCAGCCCACCAGCAGCGAATCGTTGTGGCGCGGCACGATAATGCTCACCTCGACGCCGCGCAGCGCCGCCGTGCAGATGGCGTGCAGCAGATCGTCGCTTGGTACAAAGTAGGGGGTGGTCATAATCAGCTGCTCGCGCGCCGAATAGACGGCGGTAAGCAGCGCCTGATGGATCATATCCTCCGGGAAGCCCGGCCCCGACGCGATGACCTGTACCGTATGGCCGCTCTCGCGTTCGAACGGCATAATATTGCCGTCGGGCGGCGGCGGCAGGATGCGCTTGCCGGTTTCAATCTCCCAGTCGCAGCTGTAGACGATGCCCATGGTGGTCGCGACCGGACCTTCCATCCTCGCCATCAGGTCGACCCACTGGCCGACGCCCGCATCCTGCTTAAAATAGCGCGGATCCACCAGGTTCATGCTGCCGGTATAGGCGATATAGTTATCGATCAGTACGACCTTGCGGTGCTGGCGCAGATCCATGCGGCGCAGAAACACGCGCAGCAGGCTGACCTGCAGCGCCTCCACCACATCAATGCCGGCATTGCGCATCATGCCGACCCAGGGGCTGCGGAAAAAGGTGACGCTGCCCGCCGAGTCAAGCATCAGGCGACAGTGTACGCCGCGCCGCGACGCCGCCATCAGGGACTCAGCGACTTCGTCCGCCAGCCCGCCGGGATGCCAGATATAGAACACCATCTCGATATTGTGGCGCGCCAGCTGGATATCGCGGATAAGCGCATGCATCACGTCGTCCGAACTGGTGAGCAGCTGCAGCTGATTGCCCTTTACGCCGGCGATGCCCTGGCGATTCTGGCAAAGCTGGAACAGCGAACGCGCTACGTCGCTGTGTTCGGTGGCAAAAATATGGCTACGCTGTTTCAGATCGCTCAGCCATTTCGCCGTCGCGGGCCACATGGTGCGCGCGCGCTCCGCACGCCGCTTCCCCAGATGGAGCTCGCCGAACGAGAGATACGCAATGATGCCCACCAGAGGCAGGATATAGATAATCAGCAGCCAGGCCATGGCGGACGTCACCGTGCGGCGCTTCATCAATATGCGTAGCGTGACGCCGGCAATCAGCAACCAGTAGCCAAACAGCAGCAACCAACTGATTAAAGTGTAAAAGGTGGTCATTAAGTGGACATCCCGTTCGCGCTTGGTCAGAGAAGTTTACGTGCTGGCAGGCGACAACGAAACCCCCAATCGCCGCCGGGATCGATAAGAGATCCGAGTTGGCATTAGCGTGGAGATCTTTATAATGCGGCCGCGTGATGTCGAAGCTGGAGAGAAGGTGATGAGAAAAAGCAGAAATGAAGTAGCGCGCTGGAGAATGTTGCGGCAGGCGCATCGCCGTCGCGCCCGCTGGCTGGAAGGTCAGTCGCGTCGCTACAGCCGGATCCATGCGATTCGTCATCAGCTGGCGCAGCAGCAGCGCCGTTCGATTCTGTTTATTACGCAGAATGCCTGACCAGAGCCGCCTCAAGGGCGGCTTTGTTTTATGCTGTTTTCATCCGACCCGATCGGGAGGCAAAGAGTCGATATCCCAGCGGTTCGATATAGCGCTGCGACAGCCAGGCGACAAGCAAAGAGATGGCCAGCGCGACAAGAAACTGCATTACGCCGTGTACAGGAATCCTTTTATCTACCATACGCATAATGACGTTATGGATCAGGTAGAGCGAATAAGAGATATCGCCCAGCCAAATCAACAGGCGCGGCGTCAGCCTGGTCAGTAAATCGTCATTGATCGCTACCGCGATGAGCAGCAGGCTGACTATGCCACCGGAGTAGGTGAGGCCGTGCGCCACATGCGACCGATCGACAATATGCCAGATCGTCCAGAGCAGAATAGCGATAAGCATCAGCCGACGAACAAGCGCCGGTAAACGCAGCAGCCTGGGCCAGGCAAGTCCTGCCGCGACACCGGCCGCAAACTCCCAGATAACAGGATTGGTTATCAGGTTGAGCATACCGTGGCGAAATGCGTAACCCTGCGTCTGAAGCGATAACGTCTGGCCCTGTGATAACGGGAAAAGGATCAGCGAGGCTGTTAACAGCGCGGCGAGCATTATCCAGCGGTGGCGCAGCAACAGGCTGCAGGCCATCAGCAGGTAAAACCACATCTCATAATTGAGCGTCCATCGAATACCGTACAACCCAGAATCATCTACGTAAAAAGGGCCATTATCAGCGCTGACGGTGGTGAATGTCAGTGCGCTGATAAGGTTATCGAGCTTATCCTGGTAGTGTAAAAGACTCATGCCGCCGCCCAGTGCAAAGCTGAGTAACAGCAACAGATAATAGGCTGGCAGTAAACGTAGCAGACGACGCTGAATAAAGCGCCATGCTGCCTGTGGCCCGGTAGACATTCGCGAAACAGAGAGTGTGATTACGAAACCGCTAAGGGCAAAGAAAAGATCAACCCCAATAGCGCCCCAGCCGAACAGGCGATCGCCCATGCCAGGAAACTGCATATTGATGGTATAGCGATAGTGAAAGGCCAGAACAGCAAGCGCAGCGATGCCTCGCAATGCCTGAACAGAATTTATCTGTTTATTTTCCATAACGAATCCGCGCCGTAGCGTTCAAAAGAGGCGCAGTATAACGGTTATTGAGAAAATCCTTAATGTCAGGCCAGCATATTCTTTACAAAAGGCTGACGTTTCGCCTTAAAGCTGGCGGGTAACCAGCACCACATTCACCAGCTGCGCCGCCGCGGCGATCACGATCATCATTACAATAAGCTGCTTTTTCTCTCTCCAGCCGTCACGGCGCCAGATCAGCAGCGCATTAACGATCAGCCCGATCGCCAGCACCAGTAGCGCAATCACCAGCCATTGCATAGCCTTCACTCCCTTCTGAAAATAAAAAAGGCTTCTGCGCGGACGCGGAAGCCGTAGTGACAGCATCGGGCTAAGGATCAGAAGACGCGTTTGAAGGGCTTAACCGAGACGTTTTTGTAAACGCCGGCCGCGATGTAGGGATCCGCCTCTGCCCATGCCTGCGCCGCTTCCTGCGAACTGAACTCCGCGATGATAGCTGAACCGGTAAATCCGGCGACGCCAGGATCGTTGCTGTCGACAGCGGGCATCGGTCCGGCAATGACCAGGCGGCCTTCATCCTGCAGCAGCTGCAGGCGAGCCAGATGGGCAGGGCGCACCGAGGTGCGTTTTTCCAGAGAATCAGCGGTATCTTCGGCGTAGATGATGTACAGCACTTGAAAGCCCCCATTGGCTCATCATATTTTCGCAACACGGTAAGGGATCGGAAATAAGAGTGCAAACGAAAGATGGCCTAATGGATAAGGCGAAGCAGGCCTGGTTAAAAAACGGCGTTTTCTGACCATTTTCCGGCAGTTATTGAAACTGATTGCTATTTGCATTTAAAATCACAGCTTCATTCTCTGACTGCGACTGTTATGACCACGTTGACGATGCCCATTTTAAAACGTACGCCTGTTTCCGTGCTGCTCTCCGTTGTTCTGCACGGTTCAGTTATCGCCGGCATTCTCTATGCCTCGTTTCATCAGGTAATCAACGTACCCAGACTATCGCAGCCGATCAGCGTCAGCCTGGTCGCGCCGGAAGTGCAGCCTGAACCCGCGCCTGTCGTTGAGCAGCCGCAGCCGACGCCCCAGCCTGAGCCAGAACCCGTGCCGGAACCTCAGCCCGTACCGGAGCCGCCCAGGGCCGAGCCTGTGCCGAGCCCGGTGCCGCAGCCGAAACCCAAACCAAAGCCCAAACCGAAACCGAAAGTGGAGCACAAGCGCGAGGTGAAACCGCGCCAGGAGGCGAAACCGCAGGCGAACCCGTTTAAACAGGACGCGCCGGCCAGCCAGACGAAGCCGACGACCGCGCCCAAAGCCAGTCCGGCCCCCACCTCCTCGCAGTCAACCTCGCAGGGGCCGAAGGCGATTAGCGTGGCGAAGCCGGGCTATCCTATGCGCGCGCAGGCGCTGCGCATTGAAGGGCGCGTGCAGGTGCAGTTTGACGTCGGCGACGACGGGCGGGTGGAAAATATCACCATTCTCTCCGCGCAGCCGCGCAATATGTTCGAGCGCGATGTTAAGCAGGCGATGAAGCAGTGGCGCTATCAGCCCGGCCGCCCCGGCAAAAATCTGAAGATGAATATCGTCTTCAGAATCAACGGCGGTTCCAGCATCGAATAAAAAAAAGCGGTCATCTGACCGCTTTTCACTACTCCGCCGGTTCGAGGTTCGCGCGTCCCGGCGGCAGCGGGCGCGATTTGCCTTCGCTATCCACGGCAACATAGATAAACACCGCCTCGGTAGCGCAGTAGGTCTGGCCAATCGGCTCCGATGACACCTTTTTAATCCACACCTCGACGTTGATGGTCATGGAACTGTTGCCGGTGCGGATGCAGCGCGCATGGCAGCTCACCACATCGCCGACCGCTACCGGCTTGAGAAATGACATGCCGTCAACGCGCACCGTTACGACGCGTCCCTCCGCGATCTCCTTCGCCAGAATGGCACCGCCGATATCCATCTGCGACATCAGCCAGCCGCCGAAAATATCGCCATTAGCGTTGGTGTCCGCCGGCATCGCCAGGGTACGCAACACCATTTCGCCTTGCGGCAGCTTATGTCTTTCGCCCATTGCTCGACTTCTTATGCAGGTGAAGGCGCGCTGCGCCCGTGAGGCCCGGTCTGTACTGCACCAGGCCGCGTTTATTTTTCTTCTTGTTGCGGCATCTGTCGCCAGATGTAGAGTCCGCTAAGCAGGGTAAACAGCAGGGTAAGTGCGGTCAGACCGAATACCTTAAAGTTAACCCAAAAGGCTTCGGGCAACCAAAACGCGACGTAGATATTTGCCAGGCCGCAGGCGAGGAAAAAGATCGCCCAGGCGACATTCAGACGGCGCCAGCTGCTTTCCGGCAGCTGGATCTCTTTGCCCAGCAGGCTTTTGATCAGCGGCTGCGCCATAAAGAACTGGCTGTAGAGCAGCGCCAGCGCAAACAGGCTGTAGATCACCGTGACTTTCCATTTAATAAACTCATCGTTATGGAAAACCAGCGTCAGGGTGCCGAATATCGCGACCAGGGCGAAGGTAAAAATGGTCATTTTTTCCAGCTTACGGTAGAGCACCCAGCTCACCACCAGCGCGAGGCCGGTCGCGACAATCAGCGCGCCAGACGCGACGAAAATGTCGTAAAGCTTATAGAAAATAAAGAAGACCACTAAGGGAAGGAAATCGAGTAACTGCTTCATAGTCATTCCAGTTCAGCGAAAACAACACAAAGCCGCGCGCCCCGCAGGGCGCAGCGTGCTTAACGAACCAGCATATAGAGCCGGAAGAGATAGATAATCAGCAGGGCGGAGATCAGGTTACCGATCGCCGTAATGGCGATGGCCAGCACGTTATCCGGCAGCGCCGTCAGCGAGGAGGAGGCGAACAGCAGCGCCATTTTCGCCAGCAGCCAGAGAATAATCGCCGGGGCGATGAGCCTGACATTTTTCCATGCCAGACGGCAGCTGGCGCGCATTGAGGCGAAAATACCGCTTTTTTCGCTCGCCAGTATTACCGGCGACAGCGACAGCAGGATCGCCAGCATAATGCCTGGCACCATCAGTACCATAAAGCCGAGCTGCACCACCAGGGTGATCAGAAAGGTTTGCAGCAGCAGCTTCGGCAGCAGCGGCGCGGACGCGCCGATGGCACGCAGCGCGCTGATGCGCTGTCCGGCGGAGACCATCGGGATCAGGCAGAGCATGCCGCCCAGCAGCAGCGTATTGCCGATCAGCGCAGAGAAGGTGCCGGCCGCAGAGGCGCGCAGCAGAATTCGCTGCTGCTCAGGCGACATATTTTGCACCAGCTCAAACAGCGAAGAGGCGCTGCTATCGCTCTGCTGGAGCTGGGCCAGCTGGTCGCCGCCTGGGGTAAAGGCGTGCACCAGAATGACCGTGATAAACGCCGTCAGTAACGACATCAGCACGATGGTCAGCAGCTGGTGGCGGAAAAAATTTCCTGTGTCACGGTATAACGAGCTTGCCGTGATAGACATGTACTCTCCTTGGTGGAACCGGGTTGATTAACCCGGCGATTGTACATGGTCTGGCCCGGCGCTGGCACCCGCAGCGCGATAACTTTCTGTCATGGAAGGTAAAGAAGGGTGAAAAAGAGGCGGTAGCCCATAGCGAGCGCGGGCGCGCTCGCAGGCTTCATTATAAATGCCGTTTTCGCCCGACATGGCAAATTCACGACAGGGTGACGGACGCTGCGCATAGATGCCGCAGGCGGTGCAGCCGCCCGGCTCGCCCTGCAGCGCCACGCAGCGCGGCTCGCGCGCGTTAGTGCCGCGCATATTGCGCATCAGCAGGCTTAACGGTTCGGTAAGGTCGACCGGAACGACGCCGCCGGCGTCATCGGCTTCGGCCCAGTAGAAAGAGACGCGGAAATGGGCGCAGCAGGCGCCGCAGGTCATGCAAGGATTTATGTTATCGCTCATTTGATCGCCCGCCACTCCTGAGGCATCGAACCAAAATCAACACGGAAAAAAATAAATTAATCATGCCGCTAACTTTCTTCAAGGGAAATTTCACCGCACTCTGCCGGGCTAAAATTGATCTGAATCAATTCATTGTTTTTTAAGCGCTTTATTGCGATTGATTAGGGTGCATTTTTTGCGAAATCACGCTAGAACGTTGTCCACAACGTCACACCATAATTCCCCCCGTTTTTTTTGTGCAAAGGAGTGATCATGAAACTGGCAAAATGCGCTTTATTACTGGCAATGACTCTGCCGCAACTGGCTCTGGCTCATGAAGCAGGCGATTTCTTTATGCGCGCGGGCAGCGCCACGGTTCGCCCCACCGAGGGTTCCGATAATGTGCTGGGCATGGGCGGCTTCGACGTCAGCAATAATACCCAGCTCGGCCTGACCTTTACCTGGATGGCCACCGACAATATCGGCGTCGAACTGCTCGCCGCGACGCCGTTCCGCCACAAAGTAGGCCTGGGCGCGACCGGCACCCTGGCGACGGTGCGTCAGCTGCCGCCGACCCTGATGGCGCAGTATTACTTCTTCGACAGCCAGAGCAAGGTGCGTCCCTACGTCGGCGTGGGTATCAACTACACCACCTTTTTCGACACGGACTTCAATCAGACCGGTCGTGATGCAGGGCTAAGCGATCTCAGCGTGAAAGATTCATGGGGCGTGGCCGGACAGGTCGGGCTCGACTATCAGATTAACCGCGACTGGATGCTGAACGCCTCGCTCTGGTATATGGATATCGACACGGAAGTGAAGTTTAAGGCGGGGGGCAAGCAGCAGAATATCGATACGCGCATCGATCCTTTTGTCTTCTTTTTCGGTGCCGGTTACCGCTTCTGATAAAAAAAGGCCGCGAATCGCTCGCGGCCTTTTAGCTTCTGCGTTCAGGTTATTTTATCTGCATATTGTTCACAACAGACTTCACGCCCTTCACGGTACGGGTCACTTCTACCGCGCGGCTGGCCATCTGCGGCGAGCTGACAAAACCGCTCAGCTGCACGCGGCCCTTAAAGGTTTCCACGTTAATCTCGCGTGATTTGAGTTCATCGTCATTCAGTAGCTGTGCTTTGACTTTGGTGGTGATCACCGTGTCGTCGATATAACCGCCGGTGCCTTCTTCCTTCGCGGTAGGCGCGCAAGCGCTCAGCGTCAGCGCGACCACAACGGCGACCAGTGCGCCTGCAAGGACTTTAAACAGTTTCATTGCTTCTCTCCCTGTCTCGAACAAGATGCGCCGTTACCATAACGGCGCGCAAATCAAGTGTGGGCGGGAAAAGCGAAAGCGGCAACGTCGGGATGTAAAAAAGAGTGAAAAATCATGCTCCCTCAGCGGAGAGAGCATGAAAAGATCAGCGGGTGGCGGCTTTCAGGCTGCTGACGAAAGCGGTCAGTTTTGCCAGCATCTCTTCCGGCTGCGCATGGTGCTGCTCAATAATCTTCACGATAGCCGAGCCGGAGATCGCGCCCGCTGCGCCCGCGTCGAGCGCCTCTTTCACCTGCGCGGGTTCAGAGATGCCGAAACCCTGCAGCGGCGGCGCGGCGTTATACTCGCGCAGTTTGTCGATCAGGCGCTGCAGCGGCAGGCTGCTGGCGCGATTTTCCGCGCCGGTCACCCCTGCGCGCGACAGCAGATAGGTGTAGCCGCGGCCGTGGGAGGCGACTTCACGCAGCAGATCGTCGCTGGCGTTGGGCGGACAGATAAAGATCGGCGCGATGCCGTGGCGCAGCGCCGCCTGACGGAAAGGCGCTGACTCTTCCACCGGCACATCCGCTACCAGCACCGAGTCCACGCCCGCTTCAGCGCAGCGCGCATAGAAGGCGTCGATGCCGTTAGCGAACACCAGGTTGGCGTACATCAGCAGGCCGATGGGCAGATCGGGATATTTGCGACGCACGCTGCTGAGCAGCTCGAAGCACTGCGCGGTGGTGGTGCCAGCCGCGAAGGCGCGCAGGGTGGCGTTCTGAATGGTCGGGCCATCCGCCAGCGGATCGGAGAAGGGGATGCCCAGCTCCAGCGCGTCGGCGCCGCCGGCCACCAGCGCGTCGATGACCTGCAGCGACAGTGCGGGCGAGGGATCGCCCAGCGTGACGAAGGGCACGAAGGCGCCTTCTTTACTCGCCTGTAAACGCGTAAACAGCTGTTGATAACGCTCCATCAGATCTCTCCCTGCGCAGTCAGAATATCGTGAACGGTAAAGATGTCTTTATCGCCGCGGCCCGAAAGGTTAACCACCAGCAGCTGCTCTTTCTCCGGGTTCTCGCGGATCATCTTCAGCGCATGGGCAAGGGCGTGAGAAGACTCCAGCGCCGGAATAATGCCTTCCGCGCGGCAGAGTGCTTTAAAGGCGGCCAGCGCTTCATTGTCGGTAATCGACACATAGTCGGCGCGGCCGATGCTGTTAAGGTGCGCATGCTGCGGGCCGACAGAGGGGAAATCGAGCCCGGCGGAGATGGAGTAGGACTCTTCGATCTGACCCTCTTCGGTCTGCATCATCGGCGACTTCATGCCGAAATAGATGCCGACGCGGCCATGCTTGAGCGGCGCGCCGTGCTCGCCGGACTCAATGCCGTGTCCGGCCGGTTCGACGCCGATGAGGCCGACGCTCTCATCATTGATAAAGTCGGCGAACATGCCAATGGCGTTGGAGCCGCCGCCGACGCAGGCGATAACCGCATCCGGCAGGCGACCCTCTTTCTCCAGAATCTGCGCTTTGGTCTCTTCGCCGATCATACGCTGGAACTCCCGCACGATGGTCGGGAAGGGGTGTGGACCGGCGGCGGTGCCGAGCATATAGTGCGCGGTTTCGTAGCTGCCGGACCAGTCGCGCAGCGCCTCGTTGCAGGCATCCTTCAGGGTGGCGGAGCCGCTGTGCACCGGGATCACCTCTGCGCCCATCAGACGCATGCGGAAGACGTTGGGCGACTGACGCTCCACATCTTTTGCGCCCATATAGATGCGGCACTTCATACCGAGCAGCGCACACGCCAGCGCCGAGGCGACGCCGTGCTGTCCCGCGCCGGTCTCGGCGATAATTTCGTTTTTACCCATGCGTTTCGCCAGCAGCGCCTGGCCCAGCACCTGGTTGGTTTTGTGCGCGCCGCCGTGCAGCAGATCTTCGCGCTTCAGGTAGAGGCGCGTTTTGGTGCCTTTGGTCAGGTTGCTGCAGAGGGTCAGCGCCGTCGGGCGGCCCGCATAGTTTTTCAGCAGGTCGGTGAATTCCGCCTGAAATGCCGGATCTTTCTGCGCCTCGACAAAGGCCGCTTCCAGCTGCTGCAGCGCCGGCATCAGGATTTGCGGCACATACATGCCGCCAAAGTCGCCAAAATAGGGGTTCAGTAAAGTCATGGTGATATCTTCCTTTTGGGCCCGCCGCAGCGGACCTGACAAATCAGTAGGCGCGCAGCGTGCGGAAAACCGCCGCGATTTTGCTGGCATCTTTAATGCCGGGCGCGCTTTCTACGCCGGAGTTGAAGTCGAGGCCCGCGCAGCCGAGGCGCGCCGCTTCGACGCAGTTATCCGCCCCCAGGCCGCCAGCAAGCAGCACATTACTTAACTCCTGGTCCTGCAGCAGCGACCAGTCAAAACGTTCGCCGCTGCCGCCGTTGCAGTTGTCAAAAACGTAGCGGTCGACGTGCGGCCAGTCCCGCGCGGGCAGCGCGCTTTGAATGCTCAGTGCTTTCCAGATGGCGACGGTGGCCGGAAGTGCGGCGCGCAGCTGCGCCACATAGTCGCGATCTTCGTCGCCGTGCAGCTGAACGGCGCTGAGCTGAAGGGTGTCGGCAAGCGTGACAACGTCACTGATGGCGGCATTGCGGAACACGCCCACGTAGCGCAGCGGCGCGCCCGCTATCACCTGCCGCGCCTGCGCTGCGTCGATGCGGCGCGGCGATCCTTCGGCGAAGATCAGGCCGCCGTGAAGCGCGCCAGCCTCAAAGGCAGCGCGCGCATCTTCCGCACGCGTCAGGCCGCACACTTTGTTGTCGCCCAGCAGCACGCGGCGCACCGCGCCCGCCAGATCGCGCTCTTCCATCAGCGCCGAGCCGATCAGAAAGCCGTTAGCGAAGTGGCTCAGCTCGCGCACCTGTGCATAGTTATGAATGCCCGATTCGCTGATCACCGTGACGCCGTGCGACAGGCGCGGCGCCAGCTGGCGCGTGCGGTTGAGATCGATCGACATATCGCGCAGATCGCGGTTATTGATGCCGACAACTTTCGCTTCCAGCGCAATGGCGCGCTCCAGCTCCGCTTCGTTGCTGACCTCGGTCAGCACGCCCATCTTCAGGCTGTGCGCCACGGCAGCCAGCTGGCGATACTCGTCATCATTCAGCACCGAGAGCATCAGCAGCACTGCGTCCGCCTGATAGTGGCGCGCCAGATAGATCTGATAAGGGTCGATAATAAAGTCTTTACACAGCACCGGCTGCGTGAGCGCCGCGCTGACGATCGGCAGAAAATCGAAGCTGCCCTGGAAATATTTCTCATCGGTCAGCACCGATACGGCAGAGGCGTAGTGGTGATAGATACCCGCAATAGCCGCCGGATCAAAATCTTCACGGATCAGCCCTTTAGAAGGGGATGCTTTCTTGCACTCCAGAATAAACACGGTGCGGGCACCCTGCAGCGCATGATAAAAGCTGCGAGAGGCGGGCTGCACGTCATTCTGAAAGGAGGCGAGCGGCTGCTGTGCCTTACGCGCTTCAACCCACTGCGCTTTGTCCTGAACAATCTTCTCTAAAATTGTACCTTGCATGGTTATCCTCTTGCTGCCAGAGCGACAACGCGTTCATAGGCCTGTCCGCTGCGGATAGCCTGAAGCGCACGCTGCGCGTTTTCACGCAAATCTTCATGGCCGAACACTTTTAATAACATCGCCACGTTGACGGCGACCGCTTCCTCATGGGCCTGCTGGCCATTACCCTGAAGTAAACGCGTCAGAATGTCACGGTTTTCTTCCGGCGTGCCGCCCGCCAGCGCTTCCTTGGGATGGAAGCCGAAACCAAAGTCTTCCGGCGTGAGCTGATAGCGGGTGATCTCGCCATCGCGCAGCTCGGCAACGTGGGTTTCGCTGTGCAGCGCCACCTCGTCCATGCCGCCGCCGTGTACCACCGCGGCGCGCTGGTAGCCCAGCACCTTCAGCGTCTGGGCGATCGGCAGCACCAGCTCGGGACTGTAGACGCCAATCACCGCCAGCGGCGGCCGCGCCGGATTGATCAGCGGGCCGAGCACGTTGAACAGCGTGCGGGTTTTCAGCTGCTGGCGCACCGGCATGGCGTGGCGAAAGCCGGTGTGATACTGCGGCGCGAACAGGAAGCAGACGTTGAGATCGTCCAGCGCCGCGCGCGCCTGCTCAGCGGGCATATCCAGGCTGATGCCGAACGCCGCCAGCAGATCGGAGGAGCCCGACTTGCTGGAGACGCTGCGGTTGCCGTGCTTCGCCACTTTCAGCCCGCAGGTGGCAGCGACAAAGGCGCTGGCGGTTGAGATATTGATGCTGTTGCTGCCGTCCCCGCCGGTGCCGACGATATCGGCAAAGGCGTAGTTCGGCCGCGGAAAAGGCCGGGCATCTTCCAGCAGCGCGCTGGCCGCACCGGCAATCTCCTGCGGCGATTCGCCGCGCACCTTCATGGCGATCAGCGCGGCGGCGAGCTGGGTGGGCTCCAGCTGACCGGTAATAATAGCGCTGAACAGCTGATGGCTTTCGCCCTGAGTAAGCGACTGCGCCTGATAAAGTTTTTCCAGGATGGCATGCATGATCATTCTCCCTGTGATGTCGCCAGCGCCCAGGCCAGCGTCTGCTCCAGCAGACGAGCGCCCTGAGTGGTCAGGATGGATTCCGGATGGAACTGGAAGCCGCAGACGCGATCGGCGTCGTGGCGTACCGCCATCACCATGCCGTTATAGCTGGCGTTAACCGTCAGCTCCGCCGGCGTATTGCTGCCCACCAGCGAGTGATAGCGCGCCACCGGCAGCGGATTGCTCAGCCCGGCGAACATCGCTTCGCCGTCGTGATTAACGGCCGAGGCTTTGCCGTGCAGGATCTCGCCCGCCTGGCCGACATGGCCGCCGTAGGCTTCGACAATCGCCTGGTGGCCGAGACAGATGCCGATAATCGGCAGGCGACCGCGCAGGGTCTGCAGCAGCTCCGGCATGCAGCCAGCATCCTTCGGCGCGCCCGGACCGGGTGACAGCATCAGCACTGGATTCTCCATGCGCTGCAGCCGTTCGGTCAGTACCGACGCCGGGACGTTGTTGCGATAGATCACCACGTTGTGGCCGAAGGCTCGCAGCTGGTCAACGAGGTTATAGGTAAAGGAGTCGATGTTATCGAGCAGCAGGATATCGGCCATCAGAAAATCTCCTTGCAGTGATGGGCGGTCGCGATGGCGCGCAGCACGGCGCGCGCTTTATTACGGCTTTCGTCCGCTTCGGCCTGTGGATTAGAGTCGAGCACCACGCCGGCACCCGCCTGCACCGTGGCGACGCCATCTTCCACCCAGGCAGAACGAATAACGATGCAGGTGTCGAGGTCGCCGCTGGCGGTAAAGTAGCCGACCGCGCCGCCGTAGCTGCCGCGGCGCGTGCCTTCCGCCGCGGCGATCAGCTGCATGGCGCGCACTTTCGGGGCGCCGCTCAGGGTGCCCATATTCATACAGGCGCGATAGGCGTGCAGCACGTCGAGGTCTTCGCGCAGCGTGCCGACCACGCGCGACACCAGATGCATCACGAAGGAGTAGCGGTCGACCTTGGTCAGATCGGCGACGTAGCGGCTGCCCGGCACGCAGATGCGCGCCAGATCGTTGCGCGCCAGGTCCACCAGCATCAGGTGTTCGGCCAGCTCTTTGTGATCGGTGCGCATCTCCAGCTCAATGCGGCTGTCGAGATCGCGATCCAGCGAGCCGTCGGCGTGTCGGCCGCGTGGGCGCGTGCCGGCGATCGGGTAGATCTCGATCTGGCGCGTGGTGGCGTCATACTTCAGCGAACTCTCCGGCGAGGCGCCGAACAGGGCGAAGTCGCGATCCTGCATAAAGAACATATAGGGGCTGGGGTTGCTGTTTTTCAGCGTCTCATAGGCGGCGAGCGGCGACGGGCAGGGCAGCGAAAAGCGGCGCGACGGCACCACCTGAAAAATTTCGCCGATGCGAATCGCTTCCTGCATCTGCCGTACGGTGTCGCAATAGTCTTCGTCGCTCTGGCTAAGGCTCAGCGTCATGCGCTCAACCTTCTGCACCGGCAGCGCCGGCGCGGGCTGCAGCATCTGACCGTGCAGCTGCTCGATACGGCTTTGCAGGCGCTGGAATTCGCTGGTGGAAGGGCAGAACAGGCTTGCCTGCAGCGTGGCGCTGCGCGTCTGGTGATCCAGCACCAGCAGCGTCTCGGCCAGATAGAAACAGTAGTCTGGGCAGCGCTGCTGATTCTCCAGCGCGGGCAGCGCTTCAAAGCCCGCCACCAGGTCATAAGCGAACAGGCCGCCGAGCAGCACCGCTTCGCGCGCATCCGCTGGCGCATTGACCAGCTGTGGAATAAGGCGCAGCGCGTCAAAAACCGACAGCGCCTGCAGGCGCGAATCTTCATCCTGCACCGCCTCGACGGACGGGAAGTGCAGCTCGCGGCCATCCGGGCGCGGTTCAATCTTAACGCTGTCGGGCAGTGCCGCATCAAGCAGCGGCAGCAGCGCGCGGCCGTTCTCGGAAAGGGCCTGCACCGTCACGCAGGATCCCAGCGCGCTGACCCGCAGAGCGCTGTCGACAATCAGCAGGCTCTTCAGATTCTGTTTGCTGTCGATATCCGCCGACTCGAGCAGCAGCGTTGCCGGACGTGCGCCGCATAACTGGTGAAATACTGCGGCCGGATCTTCGCGATAAGGCGCGGTCCCGGTAATCAACTTCACTGTAGGTTTCGCATTTGGCATGATGTTCTCTCTGAAATTCGCCTAAAAAAAAGCCCGCTTTAAGCGGGCTCCGGGTCTCTGCATCAGTTTACGCAAGAGGGACTGGACGTCGCCCGTCAGGGGAAACATCGCGCCACCAGCCTGCAGAAAGCATAAAAATCGTCGTCATGAGAGAGGACCCGTTTAGTTGTGAACTTGTGTACTAGTTAACGGGTTCAGGACATAAAAGTCAATACGCTTTTTCACCCGCGCATAAAATCGTTATCATGCTGGCCGCTTCAACGTGCAGCAGGAGTGCCATTTGAACGACATTGCCCGTTTTCCTCTTTATGATTTACATAGCCATACCCGCGCCTCTGACGGGCTACTGACGCCCGAGGCGCTGGTGCAGCGCGCCGTCGACATGCGCGTCGGCGTGCTGGCGATTACCGATCACGACAGCGTGGCGGGGGTTGCCGCAGCGCAGCGCGCCGTCAGCGAGCAGGCGCTGCCGCTGAAGGTGCTGGCGGGCGTGGAGGCATCGACGCTGTGGGAAAACCATGAGATTCATATCGTCGGGCTGAACATCGATATCAGCCACCCGGCGATGATCGCCTTTCTGGCGGAGCAGGCGCGCTGCCGTCAGGCGCGTGCGGCGCAGATCGCCGAGCGGCTGGAGAAGGCGCGCATCCCCGACGCGCTGGCGGGTGCGGCGCGGCTGGCGGATGGCGGCGTGATTACGCGCGGCCACTTCGCGCGCTTCTTAATTGAGCAGGGTAAAGCCGACACGGTGGCGCAGGTTTTCAAAAGCTATCTGGCGCGCGGCAAAACCGGCTATGTTCCACCGCAATGGTGTACAATTAAACAAGCCATTGATGCCATTCACCATTCTGGCGGCTGCGCGGTGCTGGCGCACCCTAGCCGCTACGGTCTGTCGGCTAAGTGGCTCAAGCGGCTAATCGCACATTTCCGCGAAGCGGGCGGCGACGCCATGGAAGTGGCGCAGTGTCAGCAGGCGCCAAATGAGCGCACGCAGCTGGCGCAGTACGCCCGCGACGCCGATCTGGCTGGATCGCAGGGTTCCGATTTTCACCAACCCTGTCCGTGGATTGAGCTGGGCCGCAAACTCTGGCTGCCGGCCGGCGTGGAGCCGGTATGGGAACGTTTCCCGGCGCTGGCGCCCGCAGGCTCTGACGCGGACAGGTGATACGAGGTTTGTTATGAGTCAACTGTTTCATATTCACCCGGACAATCCGCAGCCGCGCCTGGTTTCGCAGGCGGTCGACTACCTCAATAAGGGAGGCGTGATTGTCTATCCTACCGATTCCGGCTACGCGCTGGGCTGCCGTCTGGAAGAGAAAAACGCGCTGGAGCGCATCTGCCGCATTCGTCAGCTGGACGGCAATCACAACTTCACGCTGATGTGCCGCGATCTGTCGGAAATCTCCAACTATTCGCAGGTGGATAACAGCGCGTTTCGCCTGCTGAAAAACAACACGCCGGGCAGCTACACCTTTATCCTCAAGGCGACCAAGGTGGTGCCGCGTCGTCTGATGAACGATAAGCGCAAAACCATCGGGCTACGCGTGCCCTCTAACCCGATCGCGCTGGCGCTGCTGGAGGCACTCAACGAGCCGATGATGTCGACCTCGCTGATCCTGCCGGGCAACGATTTTACCGAATCGGACCCGGAAGATATTCAGCACAGCATCGGCAAGCTGGTCGATTTAATTATCGATGGCGGCACGCTGGGCCAGCAGCCGACAACGGTGGTCGATCTTACCAGCGATGCGCCCGCCATCGTGCGCGAAGGCTCAGGCGATCCCCGCCCGTTCCTGTAGCAGCCTGGCTGTTCAGGCGCCGCTCTGCGGCGTCTGTTCAATATTCTGTTTCAGCCAGTTTTTAAAGTCGGAATAAGGGATATAAAGCGATACATCTTTTAATACCACTCTGCCGCTGCTGCTGCTTTTTATTTCGTCGCTAAAGCCCACAATCACGCCGCCCAGCGTATTATCCGCGTTATAGACCGCGCCGCCCGACATACCTTTTACTACGCCGGCATTTGACGCCATCGCCATACAGGGTTTTTTATTCCAGCTGTTGCGAATAGCGGTGCGCGCTAAATTACTGCCTGACGACTCGACCGGCATAGCGGAAATAAAACTGTAGCCGTACATTTTTACCGGATCGCCGATGGCACCGCTGCGGAATTTCGCCAGCGTGGTCGCGTCGTTTTTGTGGTAAATAATTGCCAGATCGCAATAGGGGTGATAAGCCTTAACGCGCTGCACGGCAAATTTCGCCACGTGTGCTGCCGTCAGACTATATTCAGGCGTGATGGGAATGCTGCTGCCCAGCGTGCCAAGGCCGAGAACCGTAGGAATGCCGGTGAAACTTAAGTCCACGTGCTGCATTGCCGTACGGCTGTATTCGGTATGGCCCACAGAGCAACCGCTTAAAGCCAGCGCAGCAAACGCCGGCCATAAGAACAGTTTTCTCATGGTGATTATCTTCATGCTGGCATGTCGGAAAATCCCTGGTGAAGACTTTTGACATGCAATTTCAGACTCATCATTGAGCCGTATTAACGCTGCATTTCCGGTAGCGCCGGTTTATTTTTTAAAGAAATCGCAAAGAGTAAGTTAAAATCCCGTTAATAACTTTCGCTGAAGCAACACTGTAAGATTAATAATACGAAAGTGATTGTTTGCGTTTCTGGCTCTGATTTTACCTGCAAATAATCGGCGAACAATCGATTAAGATTAATCTTAAAGAGAAATGTGAATAAATAGGGCCTTAAATCAATCTGCGGTTTTAAAGACGGGTGTTAAGTGAATCAACGCTGTCATCGAGGCGTTGTTTAGCAAATTTTCAGAATAATTCACTGGCGGGGGTGGGGAAGCCAGATGAAAAAAATGCTGCGGGAAGAGGGGTAAAGCTTAACGCTCTTTTAATTGTCCCGTATCTCTAATGGATCCCGTGCTAACGCCATATATTAGCGGCAGCAATCAGAGGCTGCGGCGGCTAAAAGCATTTTTGCTTCAGCAGGTTGGCGAAAATCCGCTCACCGCGCTGCCGCGCGGCAAATTAATCATTGCCGCGCGCAGAGGGCCGTTGCGGTTAACCAGGTCGGGTCAACGCCGCTGCCAGCTGTGATATTCTGCATTACGCCGTCCCGGCGCGGTCTCCGGCAGCCGCGCCAGCCCCGCCAGCGAAATCAGCCCCAGCACCCCCACATAGATCGCCAGTCCATACCAGTGGCCGTCCGTGACCTGCAGGATTTTTACCGCAGTCAGGCCAAGGATGCCGCTGCCGATTAACGAGCCGATTTGCCAGATTACGGCAATGCCGCTGCAGCGGATGTGGGTGGGAAACAGTTCGGGAAACCAGGACGCCTGCGGCGCGTAGCACATGCTGTGGCCCAGGGTCAGCGCCACGATCATGGCGATCTGCGTCAGCCAGTAGCTGTTTTGCTGCAGGGCGAGGAAAAAGGGCACGATTGACAGCACGATCAGCAGCGCACCCAGCAGAAAGACCGGTTTGCGACCGATGCGATCGGAAAGCGCGCCCATAAGCGGAATGGCGAAGATTTCCAGAATCACCGCCACGATCATGCTCTCCATCAGTACAGAGCTGTCGAGCTGATTCGCTTTGCCCCAGGCCAGGATAATCACCGTAAACAGCGCGAAAGCGCAGGCTTCAATCAGCTTTGCCGCCACGCCGCTGAGCACCAGTCCCGGCGAGGTCTGCATCACCTCTTTCAGCGGCCGCGATTCTGCCGCTTTGGTGGCGCGGATCTCGGCGAAAACCGGCGACTCGTCAATGCGCAGCCGAATAAACAGGCCGACGATCACCAGCAGGGCGCTCAGCAGAAAAGGCACGCGCCAGCCCCAGCTCATCATCTGATCCGCCGTCAGCAGCGCATTCAGGCTTGCGAACAGCGCCAGCGGCAGCAGAAAGCCGGTCGGCGCGCCAATCTGCACCCAGCTGGCAAAATAGCCGCGCCTCGCGGGCTGCGCATACTCCGCCGTCATCAGCACCGCACCCGCCTGCTCGCCGCCAACGCCGAAGCCCTGCAGCAGGCGGATAACGATCAAGGATACCGGCGCCCAGATACCGATGGTGGCGTAGGTCGGCAGTAGCCCGATGCAAAAGGTGCCCAGGCCAACGATCAAAATAGTGACCACCAGCGCTTTTTTACGGCCCACCTTATCGCCGATATGGCCGAAGATAATTCCGCCGATCGGCCGCGCCAGAAAGCCGACGGCGTAGGTGGCGAAGGCGGCCAGGGTGCTGACCAGCGGATTATCGCTGGGAAAGAAAAGGTGGCCGAAGAAGAGTACCGCAGCGGTGCCGTAGGCGAAAAAGTCATAATATTCCGCAGCGGTGCCGATGGCGGATGCGCTGGCAACCCGGCGTATTACGCTGTTGTTGTCGGCGCGCGCGGCGCTAGCGCGTGCAGACTGGCTGGAGAGAGAGGTCATATCAAGTCGCCTGTTAGTCAGAAGTGAGGCTACCATACAAGTCTGCATGACATTCTGTTGCGAAGAGGATCACAGTTGTTAAATAAGGTGCGCGGCGTCTATCCTGATTAAGCAGGTTACAAGTCGGTAAATTACAGGTATAATGGGCGGAATGTCATAACTTAAGTTGTTGATTTTAAAGAAAATTAACCCAAATGACGCCTGGGAAGGCGACAGTGAGGCCGCTATGAGCGAAAAGTTACAGAAAGTCCTGGCACGTGCAGGCCACGGTTCCCGTCGTGAAATCGAAGCAAAAATCGCCGCCGGTCGCGTCAGTATCGATGGCAAACTCGCCACCCTGGGCGACCGCATTGAAAATGATAAATCCCTGAAAATCCGCATTGACGGCCATCTGGTCTCTATCGCCGAGTCGGCGACGGAAGTGTGCCGCGTGCTGGCCTACTATAAGCCTGAAGGCGAACTCTGCACCCGCAGCGACCCGGAAGGGCGCCCAACGGTGTTCGATCGTCTGCCGCGCCTGCGCGGCTCGCGCTGGATTGCGGTAGGGCGTCTTGACGTCAATACCTGCGGCCTGATGCTGTTTACTACCGACGGCGAGCTGGCGAACCGTCTGATGCACCCAAGCCGCGAAGTCGAGCGCGAATATGCCGTGCGCGTGTTTGGTCAGGTTGACGACGACAAAATCCGTCAGCTGAGCAAAGGGGTGCAGCTGGAGGATGGTCCGGCAGCCTTTAAAACGCTGCGCTTCGCCGGCGGCGAAGGGGTCAACCAGTGGTATAACGTTACCCTGACCGAAGGACGCAACCGCGAAGTGCGTCGCCTGTGGGAAGCAGTCGGCGTGCAGGTCAGCCGCCTGATGCGCGTGCGCTACGGCGATATCACCCTGCCGAAAGGCTTGCCGCGCGGCGGCTGGATGGAGATGGATCTGACGGCGGTGAACTATCTGCGCTCGCTGGTGGGGATGGATGACGAGACGGTCACCAAGCTGGCGGTGGAAAAAGATCGTCGCCGCACCAAGGCGAATCAGATCCGTCGCGCGGTTAAGCGCCACACGCAGGTAAGCGGCAGCGGTCGACGCAGCAGCAACGGCGGCGGCAGCAAACGCGGCTAATAAAAACGCAGCTCTCGGGCTGCGTTTTTTTTACCTACCAGTCGATGCCTTGCTGCGCCTGTATCCCGGCGTCAAAGGCGTGCTTAACCGGCCGCATTTCGGTGACGGTGTCCGCCCTCTCTGTCAGCGCGCGATGGCAGCCACGTCCGGTCAGGATAACGCTCTGGTGCGCCGGACGCGCGTCCAGCGCGCGCTCCAGTTCGTCCAGCGGCAGATAATCCATGCTCACCATATAGGTGATCTCGTCCAGCAGGACCAGATCCAGCGCCTCGTCCGCCAGCATGCGTCTGGCGTGCTGCCACACCGCCAGACAGGCCTCGGTGTCGGTTGCGCGGTTCTGCGTCTCCCAGGTAAAGCCGGTGGACATGACCTGAAACTCCACGCCGTGCTGCGACAGCAGATTGCGCTCGCCGTTGGGCCATTCGCCCTTGATAAACTGAATCACACCCACCTTTTTGCCGTGCCCGACGGCGCGCAGCGCGGTGCCGAAAGCGGCGGTGGTTTTGCCTTTGCCATTGCCGGTAAAGACCATCAGGATACCGCGCGTTTCCGTGGCGGCGGCGATGCGCGCATCAACCTGCTCTTTCAGCCGCTGCTGCCGCTGCTGGTGGCGATCGTCGCGCATTACTCTGCCGCTCCGGGCTTGCGTCCGGGCTGCGCGTCGAAGCTGATGCCGCTTTTGCGGCGGCTGTCGTCGCCCATAACATAAAGGTAGAGCGGCATTAAGTCCGCTGGCGTTTTCAGCTTGCCGGCATCTTCCTGCGGAAAGGCGGAGGCGCGCATTTTGGTGCGCGTGCCGCCTGGGTTAATGCAGTTTACCCGCAGCGACTGATTCTTATACTCATCCGCCAGCACCTGCATCATGCCTTCGGTGGCGAACTTCGATACCGCATAGGCGCCCCAGCCGGCGCGGCCGGTGCGGCCAACGCTGGAGGTGGTGAAGACCAGCGAGCCGGCGCTCGACTTCAGCAGCAGCGGCAGCAGGGCCTGGGTCAGAAAGAAGGTGGCGTCGAGGTTGATTTTCATAACCTGCTGCCAGACCTGCGGATCCAGCTCGGCCAGCGGCACGATCTCGCCTAATATGCCGGCGTTGTGCAGCACGCCGTCGAGGCGCGGGAACTGCTGCGCCAGCCGATCGGCCAGCTGCTGACAGGATGCCGGGGTCGCCTGCGCCAGATCGAACACCAGGCAGTGCGCCGGGCGCAGGCCCAGCTGGGCGATTGCCTGCTGCGTTTGCTCCAGCCGCGGCAGATTGCGGCCCAGCAGAATGACTTCCGCGCCGTAGCGCGCATAGGTAATGGCGGCTTCGCGGCCGATGCCGTCTGAGGCGCCGGTGACGAGAATAATGCGGTTTTGCAGCAGGTCGCTTTTCGGTTGATAGTGCACGGCGATGTCCTTGAGCGCGTAAACGGGTTTTTGGCTTTATGCCTCAATTCGCCGCAGGGCGCAATCATCCTCAGGCGCTTTCTGTGCCGGCCGCTGGCATTTCAGGCGACGCGCGGCGCTAAACCCGGTAAACTCTCCGATCGGTGCTAATTCTCTGTTTAATAAGGCGGCAGAATGGATTTACTCTCCAGTTATGGATTATTTCTCGCTAAAGCGGTAACGGTGGTGGTCGCCGTCGCCGCCGTTGTGGCGATTATCGTCAACGCGGCGCTGCGCAAGCGCGGGCAGGCGGCAGGTCAGCTGCGGCTGACGCACCTGGGCGACGACTATCAGCAAATGAAGGACGATCTGCAGCTGGCTAAAATGAAGCCGCAGGTGCAGAAAGTATGGTTGAAACAGCATAAGAAAGCGGAAAAGCAGAAGGCGAAAGCGGAGAAGCGCGCCGCGAAGCAGGGCGCTGTCGCCAGCCAGAAGCCGACGCTCTACGTGCTCGACTTTAAGGGCAGCATGGATGCCGGCGAAGTGGCCGCGCTGCGCGAAGAGGTCTCCGCCGTGCTGGCAGTGGCGGAAAAGGGCGACGAAGTGCTGCTGCGGCTGGAGAGCCCGGGCGGCGTAGTTCATGGCTATGGCCTGGCGGCGTCGCAGCTGCAACGCCTGCGCGATCGCGGCCTGCGCCTGACGGCGGCGGTCGACAAGGTGGCCGCCAGCGGCGGCTACATGATGGCCTGCGTCGCCGACCGCATCGTAGCGGCGCCTTTCGCCATTCTCGGCTCTATCGGCGTGGTGGCGCAGATCCCTAACTTCAATCGCCTGCTCAAGCGCAACGATATCGACGTCGAGCTGCATACTGCCGGGCAGTACAAGCGTACCCTGACGCTGTTTGGTGAAAATACTGACGAGGGCCGCGAAAAGTTTCAGGAAGATCTCAATGAAACCCATCTGCTGTTTAAAGACTTTGTACACCAGATGCGTCCGTCACTCGATATCGACAAAGTCGCGACCGGCGAGCACTGGTATGGCCGACAGGCGATCGCATTAAATCTTATCGACGATATCATCACCAGCGACGAGCTGATCATTAGCCAGATGGATCTCTTTAATGTGCTGGGCGTTCACTATGCGCGCCGCCGCAAGATGATCGACCGCGTGACCCACAGCGCCGGCTCGGTGGCAGAACGCCTGCTGATGAAGTGGTGGCAGCGCGGCGAGAAACCGCTGCTTTAGCAGGTTGTCAGGCTGACGCGAGCGGACTCCCGCAGGCAGGCGTCCCGCGCAAGAGTCTGTGCGGGACCCGCACGCAGGGAGACGGCGTTGGCCGCTGTGCCATCGGGGCCAGCCATCGCGCAGCCCCCTCCCGCTAAACCAACCCGGCTGACGCCGGGTTTTTTATGCCAGGTGATAGCGCGACGAGAGGGTCAGCGCCAGGTATTTAAAGACGTTAAACACCGCTGTGGTTTTCGCCGTCGGCAGCCCTTCGTCATCAAGAAAAAAGGGGCCGCGAAACACCAGCACGTCGCCCTGCTGAATCACCTCGTCAGCTTCCATCCCGGCAAAATAATCGTCATGTTCGCGGATAAGCGAATTGGCTTTTTCCAGTAGCGCCTGGCGTGAAATGGGTTGGGTATTTTTCTGCATTAATTATCGCCTTTTTGACATGCTCAAAATCCTTTCTATATTACGTGCCGAAAGCGCTGCGCGGCAAATCAGCAAAACGTCTGAAAATCTGGCGCAAAATTCAACTGAGTGCTAATTAAGTTGCGTAACGAATTTTATCAGGTAGAGTGTGGGCGATTCAGATTTCAGGGAGATCACACCGGGATGTGTGATTGTGTCAGATGAAAAAGTCGCTCTTATTCATACCCTTGCATAAACATATGCCAGCTGGCCCGAGATTGACCCCGCAGCCTTGAAAAGCAAAAGAGGCGCAACAATATTGAACCCAATGGGTTTCTGGGCATCAAATCCTCTCCCGTTTATCAGGACGTTTTCATTAGGTAAAGGTACATATGGGTAAAGCACTCGTCATCGTTGAGTCCCCGGCAAAGGCCAAAACAATCAATAAATACCTCGGTAGTGACTACGTGGTGAAATCCAGCGTCGGTCATATCCGTGATTTGCCGACCAGTGGTTCAACCGCGAAAAAGAGTGCTGACGGGGCCGGCGACAAAAAAGCGAAAAAAGTTAAAAAAGATGAAAAGGCTGCGCTGGTCAGCCGCATGGGCGTCGACCCGTATCACGGCTGGAAGGCGGATTATCAAATCCTGCCCGGCAAGGAAAAAGTCGTCTCTGAACTGAAAGCGCTGGCGCAGAATGCCGACCACATCTATCTCGCAACCGACCTTGACCGCGAAGGGGAAGCCATCGCCTGGCACCTGCGGGAAGTGATCGGCGGCGACGACAAGCGCTTCAGCCGCGTGGTGTTTAACGAAATCACCAAAAATGCGATTCGTCAGGCGTTCGAAACGCCGGGCGAACTTAATATCGACCGCGTCAACGCCCAGCAGGCGCGCCGCTTTATGGACCGCGTCGTCGGCTATATGGTTTCGCCGCTGCTGTGGAAGAAAATCGCCCGCGGTCTCTCCGCCGGCCGCGTGCAGTCCGTCGCGGTGCGTCTGGTGGTTGAGCGCGAGCGCGAGATCAAAGCGTTCGTGCCGGAAGAGTACTGGGAGCTGAACGCCGATCTGCATACGGCGAAAGGCGATCTGCTGGCGATGTCCGTCACGCACCAGAACGACAGCCCGTTCCGTCCGGTCAACGGCGAACAGACGCAGGCCGCCGTCGCGCTGCTGGAAAATGCGCGCTATGAAGTCGTGGATCGCGAAGATAAACCGACCAGCAGCAAGCCTGGCGCGCCGTTTATTACCTCGACGCTGCAGCAGGCGGCAAGTACGCGACTCGGCTTCGGCGTGAAGAAAACCATGATGATGGCGCAGCGCCTGTATGAAGCGGGCCACATCACCTACATGCGTACCGACTCCACCAACCTGAGCCAGGATGCGCTGGCGATGGCGCGCGGCTATATCGACAAAAACTTCGGCAAAAAGTATCTGCCGGAGACGGCGAACACCTACGCCAGCAAAGATAACTCGCAGGAAGCGCACGAAGCGATCCGTCCTTCTGACGTCAGCGTAGTGGCGGAAAAGCTCAAGGATATGGAAGCGGACGCGCAGAAGCTCTATCAGCTGATCTGGCGTCAGTTCGTCGCCTGTCAGATGATGCCGGCGCAGTACGACTCTACCACGCTTACCGTTGCCGCCGGCGACTTCAGGCTGAAGGCAAAAGGGCGCACGCTGCGCTTTGACGGCTGGACCCGCGTAATGCCAGCGCTGCGCAAAAATGATGAAGACCGCACGCTGCCGCACGTAGCCAAAGGCGAGACGCTGGATCTGCAGCAGCTGATGCCAAGCCAGCACTTTACCAAGCCGCCGGCGCGCTTCAGCGAAGCTTCTCTGGTGCGCGAGCTGGAAAAGCGCGGCATTGGCCGTCCGTCTACCTACGCCGCTATTATCTCGACCATTCAGGACCGCGGCTACGTGCGCGTTGAGAACCGCCGTTTCTACGCCGAGAAGATGGGCGAGATCGTCACCGATCGCCTGGAAGAGAACTTCCGCGATCTGATGAACTACGACTTTACCGCCACCATGGAAGACAGCCTCGACCGCGTCGCCAATAACCAGGCGGAGTGGAAAGGGGTGCTGGATAACTTCTTTAGCGACTTTACGCAGCAGCTGGACAAAGCTGAGAAGGATCCGGAAGAGGGCGGCATGCAGCCGAACCAGATGGTGCTTACCTCTATCGACTGTCCTGCCTGCGGACGCAAGATGGGCATCCGCACCGCCAGCACCGGCGTATTCCTCGGCTGTTCGGGCTATGCGCTGCCGCCGAAAGAGCGCTGCAAGCAGACCATCAACCTGATCCCGGAAAACGAAGTGCTGAACGTGCTGGAAGGCGACGACGCCGAAACCAACGCGTTGCGCGCGCGCCGCCGTTGCCAGAAGTGCGGCACGGCGATGGACAGCTACCTGATCGATCCGCAGCGCAAGCTGCACGTCTGCGGTAACAACCCGGAGTGTGACGGTTACGAGATCGAGCAGGGCGAATTCCGCATCAAAGGCTACGACGGCCCGGTGGTGGAGTGTGAGAAGTGCGGGTCGGAAATGCACCTGAAGATGGGGCGTTTCGGTAAGTATATGGCCTGCACCAACGACGACTGTAAGAACACGCGTAAAATCCTGCGTAACGGCGAGGTCGCGCCGCCGAAAGAAGATCCGGTGCCGCTGCCAGAACTGCCGTGTGAGAAATCGGATGCCTATTTCGTGCTGCGTGACGGGGCGGCCGGCGTCTTCCTCGCCGCCAATACCTTCCCGAAATCGCGCGAAACCCGCGCGCCGCTGGTGGAAGAGCTGCAGCGCTTTAAAGATCGTCTGCCCGAGAAGCTGCGTTACCTGGCTGATGCGCCGGCGACCGATGCCGACGGCAATAAGACCATGGTGCGCTTTAGCCGCAAAACGAAACAGCAGTATGTCGCCTCTGAAAAAGAGGGGAAAGCGACGGGCTGGTCTGCGTTTTACATCGACGGCAAGTGGCAGGAAGCGAAAAAGTAATCTCCTCCCTCCTTATCTAAGGCCAGCAATGCTGGCCTTTTTCTTAGCCTTATATCAAAACGTTCTACATTCTTTCCTGCGATGATATAGTGGTTATAGCATTTCCGACACTTCCTGTGATTTGCCTCTTTTCTCACCGAACCGGCGAAAATATGTCAATCGGGATGCCGCTCTGTAGCTTACTGGGATGGAACAGATATGAAATTGCAGCAGTTGCGCTATATCGTCGAAGTGGTTAATCACAACCTGAACGTCTCTTCGACAGCAGAAGGGCTTTACACTTCTCAGCCGGGCATCAGTAAGCAGGTGCGCATGCTGGAGGATGAACTGGGCGTGCAGATCTTTGCGCGCAGCGGCAAGCATTTAACCCAGGTCACGCCAGCGGGCGAAGAGATCATTCGCATCGCCCGCGAGGTCCTGTCCAAAGTCGATGCGATAAAGTCGGTGGCGGGTGAGCATACCTGGCCGGATAAAGGCTCGCTCTACGTGGCGACCACCCATACTCAGGCGCGTTACGCTTTGCCTGGCGTAATCAAGGGCTTTATCGAGCGCTATCCGCGCGTCTCGCTGCATATGCATCAGGGGTCGCCAACGCAAATCGCCGAGGCGGTCTCTAAAGGCAACGCCGATTTCGCCATCGCCACCGAAGCGCTGCATCTCTATGACGATTTAATCATGCTGCCGTGCTACCACTGGAATCGCGCTATCGTGGTGACGCCCGATCATCCGCTGGCGGGCAAGGGCCAGGTCTCAATCGAAGAGCTGGCGGAATATCCGCTGGTGACCTACACCTTCGGCTTTACCGGGCGCTCAGAGCTGGACACCGCCTTCAACCGCGCAGGACTGACGCCGCGAATCGTTTTCACCGCCACCGACGCAGACGTCATCAAAACCTATGTGCGCTTAGGGCTGGGCGTGGGCGTCATCGCCAGCATGGCGGTCGATCCCATCGCCGATCCTGACCTGGTGCGCATCGAAGCGGCGGAGATTTTTACCAACAGCACCACCAAAATCGGCTTCCGGCGCAGCACCTTTTTGCGTAGCTATATGTATGATTTTATTCAGCGCTTTGCGCCGCACCTGACGCGCGACGTGGTGGATGCGGCGGTGGCGCTACGCTCTAACGAAGATATAGAGGCGATGTTTAAAGACATCAAACTGCCGTTTAAGTAAGTCCGCGTTTCGTTTAGCATTTTTAAAGGCTGCCCCGGGCAGCCTTTTTTGTGCGTAGTCGTTAGCGCCACCTCAATGTCGAAAAATTTTATTATTTTTTTGTAAATGAAACATCGATCACATGTTTTCTTGTTTGCATTACTTAAATGAGAAACAGTACACAAATTTTACTTTGCCGCTTTGCGCACTGCCAGGATAATTCCCATACTCCAGTTAAGACCTGATGTGAAAGCGCTTTTTATCAGGGCTTATAAAGTTAACTCAAGAATTAGTTGGCCCTAATCGCAATTTAACTCAAATTTGCAATGTAATAATTCAATTAAGGAAATGTGTCGCGGTTCATTATTTCTTAAGTTTGCAGGCCACGTTGATTAATAGTCTTAATCGTTGTGCTCAATAAAAATAACTGGATTTTCGGCCTTAATGAGTTTAGGATTCGTCCTAAATCTTAATCGATGTTATCAATCGTTTTATTGAGAGTGATTATCAAAAACTATGGATACGAGACTGACTGTACAACCGGACTTCCGGGCAAAAAGCACCAAGGTTGAGCGTTCTGGTAACATCCGTCGCAAAGCCTGGTTAACCGTAATAGCTGCTTCTGCGCTGTTCTGGGTGGTTGTAGTATTGATGATCTGGCGTATATGGGGCTAAACCATGTGGGCGAACACACTCAGCCGTAAACAGTCGTTATCCGCGCCACAGCTGCAGGCTCCAGGTTGCAAAAGCAAAGAGAGCAGCGTGACGGAACACAAAGTGACTATCCCGGATAGCTGGGAACTGAGTGAAAATCAGCGTCACTTCATCGAGTCTTTCATGGACACGAAAGCCAAATAATCAGCAGGCGCTACTGGCTTCGCCAGTGTAATACCTCTTTCCGGTTATCCGGCGAGCAAATTAAAAGCTCAATCTTTACACTCAGCATATAAAAAGGGTGTCATCACATAACGGATGACAGCAGGACTTTTTTACGCCCGAATTCGGGAGGAGTGACGTATGAATATGACTATCAATACCATCAAAATCTCCTGGCTGAGCGCATATGCATTCTCGTTTGCATTCTGGGCTGCGGCCGTCTGGATTGCTGTATAAACTGAAAGCGGTATTTCTCCTTATTCTTTTCGCCAGCGCCCCGCAGAGTCTGCGGGGCGTTTTCGTTTGTCTGCACAATGGTGTAGCATTTCGTGTTGTAATCAAAACGTTAAAGAAAATGTAGTCTATCTTTAACATAAACCTTGTTCTCTCTGAGGTTAACGCGATCACGATAAGAAAGAAAAGGAGGAGCTATGTCGGACACCCTACGCCAGCAGAGTCAGGACACACTGCAGGTCGACAAACAGCAGTATCATATTTTCAGTCTGCCCCGCGCCGCCCAACACCTCGGTAACATCGACCGCCTTCCCAAATCGTTAAAAGTGCTGCTGGAGAATCTCCTGCGCTGGCAGGATGGCGATTCCGTTACGGAAGAAGATATTCAGGCGCTGGTTGGCTGGCAGCAAAATGCCCATGCCGATCGAGAAATCGCCTATCGCCCTGCGCGCGTGCTGATGCAGGACTTTACCGGCGTGCCGGCGGTGGTGGATCTGGCTGCGATGCGCGAGGCGGTGAAGCGCCTCGGCGGCGATGTGGCAAAAGTTAATCCGCTCTCGCCGGTGGATCTGGTTATCGACCATTCCGTTACCGTGGACCGCTTCGGCGACGACAGTGCCTTTGAAGAGAATGTCGAGCTGGAGATGGCGCGCAACCACGAGCGCTATGTTTTTTTACGCTGGGGCCAGAAAGCCTTTAATAAATTCCGCGTCGTGCCGCCGGGCACCGGTATCTGTCACCAGGTGAACCTGGAGTATCTGGGCAAGTCGGTCTGGCATGAGCAGATCGACGGCAAACAGTTCGCCTGGCCGGACACCCTGGTTGGCACTGACTCCCATACCACCATGATTAACGCGCTCGGCGTGCTGGGCTGGGGCGTCGGCGGCATCGAAGCGGAAGCGGCCATGCTCGGCCAGCCGGTCTCTATGCTGATCCCGGACGTGGTTGGCTTTAAGCTGACCGGCAAGCTGCGCCCAGGAATTACCGCTACCGATTTAGTGCTGACCGTGACCCAGATGCTGCGCAAGCATGGGGTGGTTGGCAAATTTGTCGAGTTTTACGGCGACGGGCTGGCGGATCTGCCGCTGGCCGATCGCGCCACTATCGCCAATATGGCACCGGAATATGGCGCGACCTGCGGATTCTTCCCGATTGACGACGTGACGCTGGGCTACCTGACGCTGACCGGGCGCGATGCCGAACAGGTCGCCCTGGTGGAAGCCTACGCGAAGACGCAGGGCCTGTGGCGCAACCCGGGCGACGAGCCGATCTTCACCAGCTCGCTGGCGCTGGATATGGAGAGCGTGGAATCGAGCATCGCCGGACCGAAACGCCCGCAGGATCGCGTCTCCCTCGGCGACGTGCCCACCGCGTTCAACGCCAGCAACGAGCTGGAGGTGAATCATACTCAGCCAGCCCATAAAACCGTCACCTATACCGACAGCCGCACCGGCCTCAGCCATGAGATTGAAGATGGCGCCGTGGTGATCAGCGCCATTACCTCCTGCACCAACACCTCTAACCCGAGCGTGCTGATGGCGGCGGGGCTGCTGGCGAAAAAAGCAGTGGAGCGCGGTCTGAAGCGTCAGCCCTGGGTGAAAGCTTCGCTGGCACCCGGTTCAAAAGTGGTCTCCGACTATCTGGCGGTGGCGCAGCTGACGCCCTACCTCGACAAGCTCGGCTTTAACCTGGTGGGCTACGGCTGTACTACCTGCATTGGTAACTCCGGGCCGCTGCCCGACGAAATTGAAGCCGCAATTAAACAGGGCGACTTGACCGTCGGCGCGGTGCTCTCCGGCAACCGCAACTTCGAGGGCCGTATCCATCCGCTGGTGAAAACCAACTGGCTGGCGTCGCCGCCGCTGGTGGTCGCCTATGCGCTGGCGGGCAATATGAAGATCAATCTGCAGACCGACCCGCTGGGTCAGGATGCGCAGGGCAGGGATGTTTACCTGAAGGATATCTGGCCGTCGCCGGAAGAGATCGCCACCGCGGTGCAGCAGGTGACCAGCGATATGTTCCATAAAGAGTACGCCGAGGTGTTCTACGGCACTAAAGAGTGGCAGCAGATCAAAGTGAGTGAAGCGGCCACCTACGCGTGGGACGAAGGCTCTACCTATATTCGCCTGTCGCCCTTCTTTGACGATATGGAACGGGAGCCGAAACCGGTCGAGGATATCAAAGGGGCGCGCGTGCTGGCGATGCTGGGCGACTCCGTAACCACCGACCATATCTCTCCCGCCGGCAGCATCAAGGCTGATAGCCCGGCGGGACGCTATCTGCAGTCCCACGGCGTCGACAGCGCCGACTTTAACTCCTATGGCTCACGACGCGGCAACCATGAAGTTATGATGCGCGGCACCTTCGCCAATATTCGTATTCGTAACGAGATGGTGCCGGGAGTGGAAGGCGGCTATACCCGTCATATTCCGAGCGGCGAGCAGCTGGCCATTTACGACGCGGCGATGAAGTATCAACAAGAGGGAACGCCGCTGGCGGTGATTGCCGGTAAAGAGTATGGCTCAGGTTCAAGCCGCGACTGGGCGGCGAAAGGGCCGCGCCTGCAGGGCGTACGCGTGGTGATCGCCGAATCGTTCGAGCGAATTCACCGCTCTAACCTGATCGGTATGGGTATTCTGCCGCTGGAGTTCGCCCCTGGCGTAACGCGTAAAACGCTGCAGCTGACTGGCGAAGAGCTGTTCGACATCGAAAATCTGTCGCAGCTCCAGCCGGGTTGCAAGGTGCAGGTGACGATGACGCGCCCGGATGGTACGCAGGAGACGCTGGAGACGCGCTGCCGCATCGATACCGGCAACGAGCTAACCTATTACCGTAACGACGGCATTTTGCACTATGTGATCCGCAATATGCTCAACTAAGCGCAACGCCGGGGTCGCCCGGCGTACTGCGGCACGGCGCTCACGCGGGCGGCCGTGCCCGACCGCAAAAAAGAAGGCAGCTGGCCTGCGCTATTTATAGCGCAGGCCGCTTTGATCTTCGGCCTTGGCTGCCGCCTCTCTGTACTGACGATGGGTGAGTAAGAAGGTGAGGGCGGTTATTCCAGTTTTGACAGCAGATGGCCCATCTTTTCCGCTTTGGTATCCAGATAGTGCGCGTTCTTTGGGTTGCGGCCGACGATCAGCGGCACGCGCTCGACGATATTGATGCCCGCTTCGCTGAGGATCTCTACCTTACGCGGATTGTTAGTCAGCAAACGCACCTCGTTTACCCCCAGCAGCTTGAACATATCGGCGCACAGCGTGAAGTCGCGCTCGTCGGCGGCAAAGCCGAGCTGGTGGTTGGCCTCAACGGTGTCATAGCCTTTATCCTGCAGCGCATAGGCGCGGATCTTATTCAGCAGGCCGATATTACGTCCTTCCTGGCGGTGATAGAGCAGTACGCCGCGGCCCTCTTCGGCAATGGCGTTCAGCGCCGCTTCCAGTTGAAAACCACAATCGCAGCGTAAGCTGAACAGCGCGTCGCCGGTCAGGCATTCCGAATGAACGCGTGCCAGCACGGGCGTGTTATCGCTGATGTCGCCAAATACCAGCGCGACGTGATCGTGACCGGTTGCCAGTTCTTCAAAACCGACCATGAGGAAATCGCCCCAGGGCGTGGGCAGTTTGGCTTCTGCCACCCGTTTAAGCTGCATGTGACTCTCCAGAACCTTCAGAGGATGCGCTATTCTAAAACAGCGCACAGGCCAGTATGGCCTGAAAAAATTGGCAATATTGTGCCACAACGTGAAGTTGGGCTGCTAATTTGTCAGAGCGATTGTAGTGATAAAGCACGAATATCCAATGCGCAACAAGTTATGTTATTATTTTTTAAGATAAAGTTATTTGCAAGCGGCAGAAAGAGGCCGCATCAGAGGAGAAAGGATGCTGCAGATTTTGCGTCGCACTACGGTAGGCATGCTGCTGCTGATGATCATTCCGCTCGTGGTCTGGGCGACCGGCTGGCGCTGGCAGCCGGGCGAAAGCGATGCGCTGCTGCGCGTCCTCTACTGGATGACCGAAACCGTCACGCGCCCCTGGGGCACGCTGACCAGCCTGCTGCTCAGCCTGTGGGTGCTCTGGTGTCTGCGCTTTCGCCTTAAGCCCGCGCTGCTGCTGCTGCTGATCATGAACGCGACGATTCTCACCGGGCAATACAGCAAGTCCTATATCAAAGATCAGGTTCAGGAGCCGCGTCCTTATGTGGTCTGGCTGGAGCATAACCACGGTCTGGACGCGCGCGAGTTCTACAGCATGACGCGCAAAGAGCGCGGCCAGCGCGTCGATCAGCTGCTCGCCAGCGACCAGATGCTGCCGGGCTGGCTAAAGCGCCACTGGGCATTTGAAACCGGCTTCGCCTTTCCTTCCGGCCATACGATGTTTGCCGCCAGCTGGGCGCTGCTGGCGCTGAGCCTGCTCTGGCCGCGTCGCCGCTATATCACCATCGCGGCGATTGGCGTCTGGGCCGGTGCGGTGATGGCCAGCCGTCTGCTGCTCGGCATGCACTGGCCGGGCGATCTGGCGGTGGCGGTGGCCTTCTCCTGGCTGCTGGTCACCTTCGCCACCTGGCTGGCGCAGCGCTTTTGCGGCCCGCTCACGCTACCGCCGGAAGAGCGAAAGGAAGTGGCGCAGAGGGAAAACGGATTGTAATTGCGATCTTTATCCCCATATTATTGATTGCGCTTGCCTAAAAGCCACGCGCCTGGCGCCGCAGGGAGCAGCAATGTTGCCGCTTTTTTGGCATACTTCTACCAGATAACCTCACAACAGGATGCACTGTGAAATATTTGCTGATTTTCTTAGTGGTATTGGTCATTTTTATCATTTCCGTCACCTTAGGCGCGCATAACGACCAGGTCATCACCTTTAACTATCTGCTGGCGCAGGGCGAATTCCGTATCTCTACGCTGCTGGCTTCGCTGTTCGGCGCGGGATTTGTGCTGGGCTGGGCCATCTGCGGTCTCTTCTGGCTGCGCGTTCGCGTTTCCCTGGCGCATGCGCAGCGCAAAATCAAACGTATGCAGACCCAGCTGGATAAAAGCGCGCCGCCTGCTGCCGCATCGACTGCCGTCACGGGTCGGGAATAGTCCTCCATGCATGAATTGCTGTTTCTGTTACTGCCCGTCGCCGCGGCTTACGGCTGGTATATGGGGCGACGCAGCGCGCAACAGGACAAGCAACAGGAAGCGAGTCGCCTGTCGCGGGATTACGTTGCAGGCGTTAACTTTCTGCTCTCCAACCAGCAGGATAAAGCGGTCGATCTCTTTCTCGATATGCTGAAAGAGGACAGCGGCACGGTGGAGGCGCACCTGACGCTGGGTAACCTGTTCCGCTCGCGAGGTGAGGTGGATCGCGCGATACGCATTCATCAGTCGCTGATGGAGAGCGCCTCGCTTAACTACGACCAGCGCCTGCTGGCGATACAGCAGCTGGGCCGCGACTATATGGCCGCCGGGCTGTACGATCGCGCCGAAGATATGTTCAAGCAGCTGACGGATGAGACCGATTTTCGCATCAGCGCGCTGCAGCAGCTGCTGCTGATCCATCAGGCGACCAGCGACTGGCATCAGGCGATCGACGTCGCCGAGCGCCTGGTGAAGCTGGGTAAAGATAAGCAGAAAGGGGAGATCGCTCACTTCTACTGCGAGCTGGCGCTGCAGGCGATGAGCAGCGACGATCTCGATCGCGCGATGAGCCTGCTGAAAAAGGGCGAGGCGGCCGATCGCCTGAGTGCACGCGTCTCAATCATGATGGGACGCATCCTGATCGAAAAGGGCGAATACGCCAAAGCAATCGACCATCTGCAGCGAGTGCTGGATCAGGATAAAGAGCTGGTGAGCGAAACCCTGCCGATGCTGGAGACCTGCTATCAGCGATTAAATCAGCCCGACGCCTGGGCGGCGTTTCTGCAGCGCTGCGTGGACGAGAACACCGGCGCGGCGGCCGAGCTCTATATGTCCGATATCCTCGAGCGTCAGGAAGGGCCGGAATCGGCACAGCTCTATATCAATCGCCAGCTGCAGCGTCATCCTACCATGCGCGTTTTCCATCGCCTGATGGACTTCCACCTGCACGAAGCGGAGGACGGGCGCGCAAAAGAGAGTCTGATGGTGCTGCGTGATATGGTGGGCGAGCAGATCCGCACCAAGCCGCGCTACCGCTGCCAGAAATGCGGTTTTACCGCTCATGCGCTCTACTGGCACTGTCCCTCCTGCCGCACCTGGTCCTCGGTGAAACCGATACGCGGACTCGACGGTCAGTAATCTTGACCGTCGCGGTCTGACTTACCGCAACGCTCTTAGTTACAACATACTGATTGGGACGATACTTGCGCCCATGCAGCAATGTGCAACTTCTCGCCACGCAGGCGGCGAGGGCGCCGCAAACGTTGTCCCTGGCATAAGGCGCGGGTAGAATGCTTGCCGTTTGTCCCCTTTGCCTGCCGCCGTCAATTACGAGGAAATGCCATGCCTTTATCGTCAACCGTGACCACGTCGCCCATTCTGGTGGCGCTCGACTATCACGACCTCAACAGCGCATTGCGTTTTGTCGACCAGATTGATCCGCAGAGCTGTCGCTTAAAAGTCGGCAAAGAGATGTTTACCCTGTTTGGCCCCGCGCTGGTAAAAGATCTGCAGCAGCGCGGCTTCGAGGTCTTTCTGGACCTGAAATTCCACGATATTCCCAATACCACCGCCCATGCGGTTGCCGCAGCGGCGGATCTGGGCGTCTGGATGGTGAACGTACACGCCAGCGGCGGCGCGCGCATGATGAACGCCGCGCGCGAAGCGCTGCTGCCGTTCGGCAAGGATGCACCGCTGCTGATTGCCGTCACGGTATTAACCAGCATGGACGCCGACGATCTGCGCGGCCTGGGCATTACCCTGTCGCCCGCCGAGCAGGCGGAGCGCCTGGCGAAGCTGACCCGCGAGTGCGGCCTCGACGGCGTGGTCTGCTCCGCGCACGAAGCCACGCGTTTTAAAACCGCTATCGGCGCCGATTTTGCGCTGGTCACGCCGGGCATCCGTCCGGCAGGCAGCGACGCCGGCGATCAGCGCCGCATTATGACGCCGCAGCAGGCGCAGCAGGCGGGTGTAGACTATATGGTGATCGGGCGTCCGATTACCCAGTCGGCCGATCCCGCCGCCACGCTGTCAGCTATTTTAACCTCGCTTAAGGAGTCCGCATGAGCCGCGACAATCCGCTGGTTTACTCAACCGACGCAGGCCGCATCGCGCCGCCGCAGGAGAAGGTCGAACGTCCAAAAGGGGACGGCATCGTGCGCATTCAGCGCCAGACCAGCGGCCGCAAAGGCAAAGGCGTGTGCCTGATTACCGGGCTCGATCTTGACGACGAGGCTCTGAATAAGCTGGGCGCGGAGCTGAAGAAAAAATGCGGCTGCGGCGGCTCGGTAAAAGAGGGCGTTATTGAGATTCAGGGCGACAAACGCGATCTGCTTAAGCAGCTGCTGGAAGCCAAAGGCCTGAAGGTAAAACTGGCGGGCGGGTAAATAAAAATCGGGCTACGTCTGTAGCCCGATGGTTAGATTAATACGCTGTGTAGCCTTTATTATTAAATTTGCCTTTCGATCATTAATCGATCTGATGGCCGATGACACCGCCGACTGCTGCGCCGCCCAGGGTGCCGAGCGCGCTGCCGTGCGTTAACACCGAACCACCAATTGCGCCGGCGCCTGCGCCGATAGCGGTGTTACGATCGCGTTTTGACCAGTTTGAACAGCCGCTCAGCGCGACAACTAAAGTGGTAGCCAAAACAGCTGCGGTAATACGTTTCATATTTGTTGTCATAAACTTCTCCTTGGTTGTGCTCACAGAGGCAACACCCTAAGTATAGGTGGTTTTTTCCTCTGTTATTATCTCTACCCGTATTACGCCATCGCTTCTTCCCTGAAGATGCCGATATGCCTTTCACTATGGACAATGTTGTCTCGGGCAGATAAATGCAGTCGGCAAACAGATCCGCCCATTGCATGAGTGAATTCTAAGCCTTATGCAAATTTTCCGAAGATGGAAGATTCCTAATTCACGCCACATTTTTCATTTATCAGCCGTTTTCCGCCGCTTTTCCAGCCACTCTCTCCATAACCTTTTTAGCCAGCGCCTTCACAATTCAGAGATCAATCTGAGCAGGAGAAAACAATGCTGGAACAACTCAAACAGCAGGTTCTGGAAGCGAACCTGGATTTGCCGCGCTACAACCTCGTCACCTTTACCTGGGGCAACGTCAGCGCGGTGGATCGCGAGCAGGGCCTGCTGGTGATCAAGCCTTCAGGCGTCAGCTACGCCAGCATGCAGCGCGACGATATGGTGGTGGTGGATCTCGCCAGCGGTGCGGTTATAGAGGGCGACAAGCGCCCGTCGTCCGATACCGCTACCCACCGCGCGCTCTATCTGGCGTGGCCAGAGGTCGGCGGCATCGTACACACCCATTCGCGTCATGCCACCATCTGGGCGCAGGCGGGGCGGGCAATTCCAGCCTGGGGCACGACGCACGCAGACGATTTTTACGGTGAGATCCCCTGTACTCGCGCCATGCGCGACGACGAAATTCAGCACGACTACGAATGGAATACCGGCGGCGTGATTATCGAGACCTTCGCCCAGCGCGATCTCTCTCCCAGCGCCATACCGGCGGTGCTGGTGAACTCGCACGGGCCTTTCGCCTGGGGAAGCGACGCCCACGCGGCGGTACACAGCGCCGTGGTGCTGGAGGAGGTGGCTTATATGGGACTGTTTAGCCAGCAGCTGCGCGCCGATTTGCCCCCCATCAATCAGACGCTGCTCGATCTGCACTACCTGCGCAAACACGGCAAAAACGCCTGGTACGGGCAAAAAGCGTAACCCGCCGCGCCCGCGCGCCTGAAAACACGCCAGCGTCATTAACGCAGGCGGCACGATCGAAAAGCAAAGCGTCTCGCGCCAGAGAAGCGCAGACAGCATTGCTATCGGTTATGCCGCCTGCGTTCGCATCGGATCCAGCGCAGCGGACGAAGCCAATCCCTCTGGTATGGCGACGGCGGTCAAAATAACGAAACATACCCACAACAAAAAATAAAACAGCGTTTCAATTTTGTGGGGAGATCACTGTTTTCCGTCGCCGCCCCCCGTACTTTGCTGTCACGCCCTCGGGCATAAAAACGCACCTCCCTCTGGACAGCAAAGGTGATCCCTTATGCATATCAAACGTGCTATCGATAAAATCCCTGGCGGCATGATGCTTATTCCGCTCTTTCTCGGCGCGCTTTGCCACACCCTGACGCCGGGCGCGGGCAAATACCTCGGCTCTTTCAGCAATGGCCTGATGACCGGTACGGTGCCGATCCTCGCCATCTGGTTCTTCTGCATGGGCGCCTCCATCAGGCTCAGCGCCACCGGCGCGGTCCTGCGCAAGTCGGGCACGCTGGTCATCACCAAAATCGCGGTGGCGTGGGTTGTTGCGGCGATCGCCGCGCGCGTGGTGCCAGAGAACGGCGTCGAGGTTGGCATGTTCGCTGGCCTCTCGACGCTGGCGCTGGTCGCCGCGATGGATATGACCAACGGCGGCCTGTACGCTTCGATCATGCAGCAGTACGGCAGCAAAGAAGAGGCGGGTGCCTTTGTGCTGATGTCGCTGGAGTCGGGGCCGCTGATGACGATGGTGATCCTCGGCACGGCCGGCATCGCCTCCTTTGAACCGCACGTCTTCGTCGGCGCGGTTCTGCCGTTTCTGATCGGCTTTGCGCTGGGCAATCTGGATCCAGAACTGCGGGAATTTTTCGCTAAAGCGGTACATACGCTGATTCCTTTCTTCGCCTTCGCGCTGGGCAACACCATCGATCTCACGGTTATCGCTCAAACCGGCCTGCTGGGTATCCTGCTGGGCGTGGCGGTAATTATCGTCACCGGTATTCCGCTGATTATCGCCGACCGCCTGATTGGCGGCGGCGACGGCACGGCAGGCATCGCCGCGTCGAGCACGGCGGGAGCAGCGGTGGCGACGCCGGTGCTGATAGCGGAAATGCTGCCGCAGTTTAAACCGGTCGCGCCAGCCGCCACTGCGCTGGTGGCGACATCGGTGATTGTTACCTCGGTGCTGGTGCCAGTGATAACTGCTGTCTATTCAAAACGCATTAAGCGTTCGCGCGTTGCGGTTGGCCAGCGCGCGGCGATTAAGTAAGCCCGCTTAAACATCCCCGGCCACTAAGTCGGGGATATCTCTGGATTTTACTTTATAAATCAATCTCTCATTTGGTCTGGCCTCTCTCTGCATTACGCTGATGTGGCGTTTAACGCATCAAATAAACAGAGGATGAGACGATGACAGTAATTAACCAACCAACCTGCCGACTGTTCACCGAAGTGGGACAGACTACTCAACTTGCCGCGTACTACGAAGAGGGCCGCCGCACCATGTGGATGATGCTGCGGGCGCAGCCGCGCCCCAGCTTTAACCACGAATTAATCGAGGAGATCATGAACCTGAGCTATGCGGCACAGCGTTCCGGTCTGCCGATCGATTTCTGGGTCACCGGCTCGCTGGTGCCGCAGATGTTCAACGCGGGCGGCGATCTGCGCTTCTTCGTCGAGTGCATTCGCAACAACCGCCGCGAAGCGCTGCGCGCCTATGCCCGGGCCTGCGTCGACTGCATTCACTCGGCGGCGCGCGGTTTTGACACCGGCGCGGTGACGCTGGCGATGATTGAGGGCAGCGCGCTGGGCGGCGGCTTTGAAGCCGCGCTGGCGCACCACTTTATCCTGGCGCAAAACAACGCCCGGCTCGGCTTCCCGGAAATCGCTTTTAACCTGTTCCCCGGCATGGGCGGCTACTCTCTGGTGGCGCGTCGGGCCGGTATGAAGCTGGCGGAAGAGCTGATATGCGAAGGGGAGTCACACAGCGCAGAATGGTATGAAACGCGCGGCCTGGTGGACAAGGTGTTCCAGCCCGGCGAAAGCTACCGCTGCACGCGCACCTTTATCGATACGCTGCGGCCGAAGCTCAACGGCGTGCGCGCCATGCTGAAAGCGCGCCAGCGCGTGCTGCAGCTGTCGCGCGCCGAGCTGATGGATATCACTGAGGACTGGGTCGACTATGCCTTTACGCTGGAGCCGAAAGATATCGCCTATATGGAACGTCTGGTGCAGTTACAAAACCGCCATAGCGCATCCTTGCGTAAAGCGGGTTAATAACGCGGAGTTTTAAACGCGGGCAGGATGCTTAGCCAGCCAATGCCCAAACTGTTCCGCGGGCATTGGTTTTGCGTAGAAGTAGCCCTGACGCCCGTCTACGCCGTTGAGGAGGACAAACTCTTCTTCCGCTTTCGTCTCGATGCCTTCGGCGATCACCTCCAGCGTCAGCGCCTTGGCGACGGCAACGATGGCGCGCACCAGCGACTGGGAAACCGGCTGCTCATTAATATTACGAATAAAACTTTGATCAAGCTTGATGGCGTTGATCGGCACGCGCGCGAGCTGCGACAGCGAAGAGTAGCCCGTGCCGAAATCGTCAAGATGCACCTGCGCGCCCAGCTCCTGGAACTGCTTCATCAGGGTCAGCGCCTGCGCTTCGTTCTCAATCAGGCAGCTTTCGGTGAGCTCGATATCGATCGGGCACTCCGTCAGGCCGCTGTCCATCAGCGCCAGCTTGAGATCGCTGTAGATGCTCTGGTCAATCAGCTGTCGCGCCGAGACGTTGACCGCCACGCGCAGGTTAATGCCCTGTTCGCGCCAGGCCAGAATCTGTCGCAGCACGGTCAGCATCACCCAGCGGCCGAGCGGCACAATCAGCCCTGACTCTTCGGCATAGGGAATAAAATCGGCGGGCGAAACCATGCCGCGCTCAGGCGAATTCCAGCGCACCAGCGCTTCCGCGCTGCGCACCGCGCCGTCGCGATCGAGCTTCGGCTGATAGAACACCGTCAGGTGATCCTGTTCGAGCGCCTTGCGCAGGTTGGTGTCGAGCCAGAGATACTCAAACACGCGCTGGTTCATCTCCGCAGCGAAAACGCAGAACTTGCCGCGCCCGTTCTCTTTGGCGTGATACATCGCGGTGTCGGCGTTGCGGATCAGGCTCTCGCGGTCCTCGCCGTGCAGCGGCGCCAGCGCGATGCCAATAGAACAGCCGCTGTAGACTTCAATCAGGCCGATACGGAAGGGCTGGCGCAGGCGTTCGAGAATGCGCGACGCCATCGCCTCCAGCGCCGCCTGGCTGGTGTGCTCTGCCAGCACCACGAACTCGTCGCCGCCGAGGCGCGCCAGCGTCTGGTCTTTGCCCAGGCAGCTGAGGATCGCCAGCGACACCGCCTGCAGCAGCTGATCGCCGAACATATGACCGTAGGCGTCGTTCACCTTCTTGAAATTATCGAGATCGAGGTAGACCACGCCGGTCTCATCCTCTTTCGCCAGCTCCAGCGCCAGGCTAATTTGCTGGTGGATCGCGTTGCGATTGGGCAAACCGGTCACGGTATCGGTGTTTGCCATCACCCGCAGGCGCTCCTGCGCCCGTCGCTCCTCGGTTATGTCCATTCCGGAACAGATGAGGAAAATTTCATTTTTGCCGCTGCCGCTGTGAACGAACTTATTACGAAACAGAAAGAGTCGCTGGCCCTTACGGGTCTTCACCCAGCGTTCCACCTCATAGGAATTGCCGTCGCGGAAGAAGCCGGCGATATTGCGGCGCGAGGCGGCCGCCTCCTGTTTGGTCATAAACAGCTGAAACACGTTGCGGCCGATAACCTCGTGCTCGTTAAGGCCGGTGTACTCCTCGCTGAGGCGGTTAAAGCGCTGAATATTGCCGCGCTGATCGACAATCACAATCACCGAGTTGGCTTCAGATACCACCTGTTCGGCGAAAGAGAGGCCCTGCGTCAGATCGCGCGCGACGGCGGAGGTATCGCCCCAGGCGGAGGCGGTGCCGGCCCAGCTCGACTGGTTTACCTTGCGGCCGACAAAGTGCATCGGCACCGGCGTGCCGTGCAGCGGCAGCGTCAGGTTCACGCTGGAGGTGATTACCGTCATGGCGCGCAGCAGGCTGGCCTGCGCGGGCGTCAGCGCAACGGCGATATTGGTGTGCGCGTTTTCATCCTCTGCGAAATGCAGGGCATCGCTGTCGGTGGTCAGGCGCCAATGAGGGCTGGTCGTGCCAAACAAGGTATACAGCAACGTTTGCCCTTGTTCATCGGTCATGGAAAGGTCCTCCGGGGGAGTGCTCTGCTGGCGTTATCTCATTATTTTATCAACAGTATTCGGCATCTCACTTCAGTACAAGATGCCAGCCAAATATATTTTCCAGTCTGGTAACCAATGGCACAAAAAAGCCCCGCGTCGCGGGGCTAAATTACCGGCTTAACAAGGACATTTACCCAGCTTGCCGGCCTGACTGGGGAACCGGGCATCAAGACAGTAGCGGTGAAAATCGCGCTCGCTCATTGGGGTAAGATCCGGGTGCTGACGCTGCATATGCTGAAGATAATTTTGATAATCCTGCACCCCGACCATCAGACGAAAACTTTGCTGCAGGCCGCGCCACAGCGTCCGCCAGCGAAAGCGCCGGGGGGCGTCGAGCGGGCGGCAGCGGTGAATGGCCTCGAGGCGCGCCGGACGGGCGGCGCGATGAATTGCATCAGACATGGCGTACCTCCTTGCGCAGCGACGGCTCCGCCTCGTGCGTGGTTGGCACGCTGCTGCGCAGGGCGCGGCGAATCACAAAGAAGGCGGCGATCAGCATGGTGACCGCCACCAGCATAAAGAAGCCGCACAGCACGGCGTTGATCTGGTTGCTGAAGACGATGGTCTGCATATCCGCCACGCTCTTCGCCGGGGCGATAATGACCCCCTCGTCGATCCCCTTGCGGAACTTATTCGCCTGCGCCAGGAAGCCGATTGAGGGCTTCTCATGGAAAATCTTCTGCCAGCCCGCCGTCATCGAGGTGATAAACAGCCAGGCGGTCGGCAGAATCGTTACCCAGGCGTAGCGCTGCTTCTTCATCTTGAACAGCACCACGGTGCCCAGGATCAGCGCCATAGAGGCGAGCATCTGGTTGCCGATGCCGAACAGCGGCCACAGGGTATTGATGCCGCCCAGCGGATCGACCACGCCCTGGTAGACAAAGAAGCCCCAGCCGGCCACCGCGACCGCCGTGCCCGCCATATTGCCCGCCCACGAGCGGTTATTCGCCAGCGACGGCACCACCGTGCCAACCAGGTCCTGCACCATAAAGCGACAGGCGCGCGTGCCGGCATCCACCGCGGTGAGAATAAACAGCGCTTCGAACAGGATAGCGAAGTGATACCAGAAGGCCATCATCGCCCGGCTGTTAAAGACGTCGGTAATGATATGCGCCATGCCCACCGCAAAGGTCGGCGCGCCGCCGGCGCGTGACAATACCGACGCCTCGCCGACGTCGCGCGCAATGCCAGAGAGCATTTCAGGCGTCACCACAAAGCCCCAGCCGTTAATCACCTGCGAAGCGTTCTCTACCGTGGTGCCGATCAGCGCCGCCGGGGAGTTCATGGCAAAGTAGACGCCGGGATCGATGACCGAGGCGCAGATCAGCGCCATGATGGCGACGAAAGATTCCATCAGCATAGCGCCATAGCCGATAAAGCGAATATGGCTCTCGCGCTCTACCAGCTTCGGCGTGGTGCCGCTGGAGACCAGTGCGTGAAAGCCAGAGATGGCACCGCAGGCGATAGTGATAAACAGGAAGGGGAAGAGCTGGCCGGAGAAGACCGGGCCGCTGCCGTCGATAAAGCGCGTCACCGCTGGCATCTTCATTTCCGGCATGGCGAACAGAATGCCGATTGCCAGCCCGACGATCACGCCGATTTTCAGGAAGGTGGAAAGATAGTCGCGCGGCGCCAGCAGCAGCCAGACCGGCAGCACCGAGGCGACAAAGCCGTAGATCACCAGCACCCAGGTCAGCGAGGTGCCTTTCAGGGTAAAGAAGGGGCCCCAGTAAGGATCCTGCGCCACGTTGCCGCCGTAGATAATCGCCGCCATCATCAGCACAAAGCCGATCAGCGACACCTCCGCTATCTTGCCGGGGCGGATAAAGCGCATATAAACGCCCATCAGCAGCGCGATGGGAATGGTCGCGGCGATGGTAAAGAGTCCCCACGGCGAGTTAGCCAGCGCTTTCACCACCACCAGCGCCAGCGCGGAGAGGATAATAATCATCACGCCGAGCGCGCCGAGCATGGTAATCACGCCCGCAAAGGCACCCAGCTCCTGACGCGCCATTTCGCCCAGCGAACGGCCGTCGCGGCGGGTAGAGATAAACAGCACGAGGAAATCCTGCACCGCGCCCGCCAGCATTACGCCGACAAGGATCCAGATGGTGCCTGGCAGAAAGCCCATCTGCGCCGCGAGGATCGGCCCGACCAGCGGCCCGGCGCCGGCGATAGCGGCAAAATGGTGGCCGAACAGCACCCATTTGTTGGTCGGTACATAGTCGAGGCCGTCGTTGAAACGCTCGGCGGGCGTACGGCGACGATCGTCCAGCTCGAAAATATTGCGGGCGATAAACAGGCTGTAAAAGCGATAAGCGATGCTGTAGCAGGCGACCGCGGCCACCACCAGCCAGACGGCGTTAACGTGCTCGCCGCGATTTAACGCCAGCATGGCGAATGCGCCCGCGCCGACTAACGCCACTGCTAACCAGATGACGCTGGTTTTGACGTTCTTCATGACCTCACTCCTTGTATGAACCGAAAGGGACGTTCAAAGACAACGAGTCAAAGGTAATGTAATGGAATGTAAGTGAAAGTTAATGTGTTAAGAAGTGTGAAGCGGGGAACAAATATAACATTTGTGTAAAGAGAGAAGTGAAAATGCGGGATAACGGCGATTATCCCGCAGGGTTTGATGCTTAGACGGCCGGGCGCGCCACGACGCTGCGCGTTTCCATGCGCACTTCGGCGATGGTCACGTCAATAACGTCGGTCACGCGGAAGGCAACTTCGCCTTTGATCTGCACGGTGCCGTTCTCCTGGCTGCACACCAGTTCGTCGCGTACCGCGTGGATAAAGGGCGCCGGAATAAAGGCAACCGCGCCGTTCTCCAGCAGGCGCACGCGCATGCCACCGCGGGAGACGTCGATAATCTCAGCGCTGAACTTGCGGTCGGTACCGGCGTGCGGCGCCAGCCAGCGGGCATAGAGCCAGTCGCCCACGTCGCGCTCCGCCATGCGGTTCAGGCGACGACGCTCGCTCATAATGGTGGTTAACGCCTCATCCGGACGCGCGCCTTGCTCGCCGCGAATAATCGCTTTCAGCAGACGATGGTTGATCATATCGCCCGATTTACGGATCGGTGAGGTCCAGGTGGCGTACGCCTCCAGACCCAGACCAAAGTGCGGGCCCGGCTCGGTGCTGATCTCAGCGAAGGACTGGAAGCGACGGATACGGCTGTCGAGGAACTGCGTCGGCTGGGCATCCAGCTCGCGGCGCAGCTGGCGGAAGCCCTCCAGCGTGGTAATGGCGGTGGCGTCAACGGCGATGCCGTGGCTGGCCAGCACGGCGGCGGCCTGTTCGGCATTGGTGGCGTCGAAGCCGGTATGCACGTTGTAGACGCCGAAGCCCAGCTTCTCGCGCAGCACCTTACCGGCGCAGACGTTGGCGAGGATCATCGCCTCTTCTACCATACGGTTGGCGATGCGGCGCGGCTCGGCGACGATATCCAGCACTTCGCCTTTCTCGCCGAGGACAAAGCGGTAATCCGGGCGATCCTTAAATACCAGCGCATGGTTCTGACGCCACTCGCTGCGCGCCAGGCAGATGCGGTGCAGCAGACGGATCTGCTGAGCAATCGCCTCGCTCTGCGGCTGCCAGTCGCCGCTGTTTTCCAGCCAGTCGGAGACCTGGTCATATACCAGTTTGGCTTTCGATTCGATCCAGGCGGCAAAGAAGTGAACGTCGTCGCCCAGCGAGCCATCCTGCGCCACGGTAACGCGGCAGACCAGCGCGGGGCGGCGCTCGTTGGGACGCAGCGAGCAGACGTCGTCAGAAAGCTCGCGCGGCAGCATCGGGATATTAAAGCCCGGCAGGTAGTTGGTAAAGGCGCGCTGCGCCGCCAGCTTATCCAGTTCACTGCCTTCAGGCACGTAGGCGGTAGGATCGGCAATGGCAATGGTCAGGCTCAGCGTGCCGTCGGCGTTCTCTTCGACGTAGAGCGCGTCATCCATATCTTCGGTGCTGGCGCTGTCGATGGTAACGAAGTCAAGCGCGGTAAGATCTTCGCGCGTCAGCTGTTCGTCCAGCATCTCGCCAAAGCCGACCTGCGGCGCTTCGCGCTCGAGGTTATGGCGCGACAGGGTGACCCACCACGGCGCCAGATGATCGTCGGCTTTAACGATAAATTCGGTCAGTTCGGCATAGAAGCCGCGGTCGCCTTTCAGCGGATGGCGGCGCATTTCCGCGACGGCCCAGTCGCCCGCCTGGAAATCATGGCTCAGGCCACGCTCCGGACGGCAGGGGATGGCGTCTTTTAACAGCGGATGGTCCGGGACGATGGAAAGACGGTCATCTTTCTTCTGCACGCGGCCGACAAAACGGCTGAGAAAGGGTTCGATCAGCGTTTCAGGCTCGGCGCTTTCACGATCCTTGTCGCTGTGGATGATGGCGGAGACACGGTCGCCGTGCATCACTTTCTTCATCTGCGGCGGCGGAATGAAATAGCTTTTCTGCGCGTCGACTTCAAGGAAGCCGAAACCTTTTTCGGTGCCTTTAACAACACCTTCTGCGCGGGGAGTCTGCGCGTGGAGCTTCTCTTTAAGCTGCGCGAGCAGCGGATTATCCTGGAACATAGTCAGTTTAGTTTCGTGGCCTAAGAGCGGCTGCTAGTTTTACGCGAATCAGGGGCGCGCGGCAAGGCAAAAAGGGGTAAAAAAGCCGGATTAACCGGCTTTTAACTAAGGAAACTCTGCGCTTACGCGATGCGCTGAGTCGGCAGGGAAACCGACAGTTCCAGCTTCACCGGAACCGATTTTGAGGTGGGGGTGCCGCTGATATCGCCAAAGCTGTTCAGCGGGACCAGCGGGTTGGTTTCTGGATAATAGGCCGCGAGGTTGCCGCGCGGAATATTGTAGGGCACCAGTTTGAAACCGCTGACGCGACGCGAAATATTGTCGTTCCACAGGGTCTCAATATCCACCAGCTGACCTTCGGTAAAGCCGAGCGCCTGCATATCTTCCGGGTTGATAAACACCACTTCGCGCTGGCCGTAAACGCCGCGGTAACGGTCGTCGAGGCCGTAGATCGTGGTGTTGTACTGGTCATGGGAGCGCAGGGTTTGCAGGGTAAAGGGCACTTCCGCGACGTCCTGCGGGAAGAGCGAGGCCGGCAGCGCCGCGCTGCTGAACTCCGCTTTCTGGGTCGGGGTGTTGAAGCGCAGCTCTGCTGCCGCGTTGCCGAGATAGAAACCGCCCGGCAGATCGCACTTCTCGTTAAAGTCGGCGAAGCCCGGGATCGTGGCGGCGATATGGTCGCGGATCAGGTTGTAGTCGGCGGCCAGCTTCAGCCACTGCACCTTCTCATCGCCCAGCACCGCGTGCGCGATGCCCGCGACGATAGCGGTCTCAGAGCGCTGCGTCTCCGCCAGCGGAATGCCGATGCCTTCGGAGGCGTGCACCATGCTGAAGGAGTCTTCTACGGTGATAAACTGGTTGCCGGTCGCCTGGGTATCACGCTCGGTGCGGCCCAGGGTCGGCAGGATCAGGCTTTCTGCGCCCGGTACCAGATGGCTGCGGTTAAGCTTGGTGCTGATATGCACCGTCAGACCGCAGCGCTGCAGCGCCTCTTCGGTGCGCGGCGAATCGGGCGCCGCCGCGGCGAGGTTGCCGCCCAGCGCGATCAGCACTTTGATCTCGTCGCGCAGCATGGCGTTCAGCGCGTCAACGGTGTTATGGCCGTGCTCGCGCGGCGGCTCGAAGTTGAAATGGCTGCCGAGCGCGTCGAGGAAGGCTTTGCTCGGCTTCTCGTCGATGCCCATGGTGCGGTTGCCCTGCACGTTGCTGTGGCCGCGCACCGGGCAGAGGCCTGCGCCTTTCTTGCCGAGCTGGCCGAACAGCAGCTGCAGGTTGACGATCTCGCGTACCGTGTCCACCGAGTGTTTGTGCTGCGTGATGCCCATCGCCCAGGTAACGATAACGCGATCGGCGCTCTGGTAAATCGCCGCCGCTTCGCGGATCTGCGCTTCACTCAGGCCAGACTGCTGTACGATCTGCATCCAGTCGGTGCTGTCGACCGCGTCAAAATAGGCTTCGACGCCGTGCGTGGTGGCGTTAATAAAGGTTTCGTCGAACAGGCCTTTTTCGCCCGCCGCGACGCGCGCGCGATGGGTCTCCAGCAGCGCTTTCACCATGCCGCGCACCGCCGCCATATCGCCGCCGAGATTCGGCTGATAATAGGCGGAGCTGATGGTGCCCGCTTTAGACGTGACCACTTCCAGCGGCTTCTGCGGATCGGCGAAGCGCTCGAGGCCGCGCTCGCGCAGGGTGTTGAAGGTAACGATTTTCGCGCCGTGATCGGCAGCATGACGCAGGCTGTGCAGCATACGCGGGTGGTTGGTACCCGGGTTCTGGCCGAAAACGAAGATGGCGTCAGCATGGTCGAAGTCGTCGAGGCGAATAGTGCCTTTGCCGACGCCGATGCTGCGCTTCAGACCGGCGCCGCTCGCTTCGTGACACATATTAGAGCAGTCCGGGAAGTTGTTGGTGCCCGCCAGGCGTCCAAACAGCTGATAGAGCCAGGAGGCCTCGTTGCTGGCGCGCCCTGAGGTGTAAAGCTCCATCTGGTTCGGGTTATCCATCGCCTTGATGTGCTTTGCGATCAGCGCAAAGGCGTCGTCCCAGCCGATCGGCTCATAGTGATCGGTCTCGGCGTTATAGCGCATCGGGTGGGTCAGACGGCCCTGATATTCGAGGAAGTAGTCGCTCTGCGCATAGAGTTTAGTCACGCTGTGCTGGGCGAAGAAGTCGCTATCGACCACGCGACGCGTCGCTTCCCAGGTCACCGCTTTGGCGCCGTTTTCACAGAAACTAAAGGTGCTTTTGTTATCGTCGCCCCAGGCGCAGCCGGGGCAGTCGAAGCCGCGCGCTTTGTTCATACGCATCAGGTTGCGCATATTTTTCAGGGCGGCTTTGCTGTCAAAAACGAAACGGGTGGTGGCTTCCAGCGAACCCCAGCCGCCCGCCGCAGCGCGGTAAGGCTTAATTTTACGTTTGAATTTCATGGTGAGTGCAGGCTTATGTTTTTTGTAGGAAGTTTGTTATCAGGATATATCCTGACGGTGAGGGAAGTGTGCGACTGCAATCATAAGTTGTCTAATTGATTGACTTAATGGTGCGATAGCCGGCGTTTATCGCGCGAGACGGGAAAATGTGATGCTGTTCAAATTTTACTCTCTGGCAACCTGTTGATAACGGGAGTTACTGGCGCATCGGGTCAATACTTGCACCTTCACTTCTGAAAGGGCGCACCCCATGAAACAGCTCACCAGCCAGATCCATGCGTTTGGCAAAGCGTTGATGATGCCGATTTCGGTGATTGCGGCGGCGGGGATCTTCCTCGGCCTCGCGGCCGCGTTGCAGAACCCGGCGATTACCGGCGACGCCTTTGCTCAGATGCAGGTGCCGCAGCTGATTATCGGCTTTATCCGCAAAGTGGCGGGCGCGCTCTTCGCCAACCTGCCGGTCTTTTTTGCCGTGGCGAGCGCCATCGGCCTGGCGAAGGCGGAAAAGCCGACGGCGGCCTTCGCCGCGGTGATCGGCTATATCTCGATGAACGTCGGCATCAGCGCCACGCTGGCGGCGAAGGGGCTTACGGCGGCGACTACCACCCCGGCCGCGCTGCAGCAGGCGGGGATGGACCAGACCACGGCGATGATGACCTCGGCGGAATATATCCAGATGCTCGGTATCTTTACCTACAACATGAGCGTGCTGGGCGGCGTAATCGCCGGTCTGCTGACGGTGCTGCTGCACAACCGCTTCTATACGCAGCAGCTGCCGACCGCCATTAGCTTCTTTGGCGGACGCCGCTTTGTGCCGATCGTCACCGTGGTTTTCCTGCCGCTGGTGGGCGTGCTGCTGGCGCTGATCTGGCCGACGCTGGGCGCGGGCATCGCCTGGGTGGGCGAGATGATCGGCAAAAGCGGGCAGTACGGCGCCTTTCTGCTCGGCACGGCGGAACGCATCCTGATCCCGACCGGGCTGCACCATATCCTTAATGAAACCGTGCGCTTTACGCCGATTGGCGGCATCGCCACCGTGGACGGGCAAATGCTGGTGGGCGCGCTGAATATCTTCAACGCCTCGCTGACGCATCCCGGCTCGGTGCCTGACGACGCCCTGCGCAACGCCACCCAGTTTCTCGCCCAGGGCAAAATCCCGGTGATGATGTTCGGCCTGCCGGCCGCCGCGCTGGCGATCTACCACACCGCGCGTCCTGAACATAAGCAGCGGGTCAAGGCGCTGATGATGGCGGGCGCGCTGACCTCGTTCACCACCGGCATCACCGAGCCGCTGGAGTTCTGCTTTATCTTTGTATCGCCGGTGCTCTATCTGCTGCATGCGCTGCTGACCGGTCTCTCCTTTATGCTGATGTCGATGCTGCACCTGATGATCGGCAACGTGCAGGGCGGCATTATCGATCTGGTGGTGTTTGGCATTCTCGGCGGCAGTAAAACCCACTGGTGGTGGACGCTGGTGCTCGGCGTGATTTATGCGCCGCTCTACTACTACGCCTTCCGCTTTATTATCACCCGCATGGGCGTCGAAACGCCGGGGCGCGAATCAGAGGATGAGAAGCCGCAGCAGGTGGCGGCGGATGAGCGCACCAAAGTGATTATCAGCGGCCTCGGCGGAGAGGCCAATATCGAGGATGTTGACTGCTGCTTTACCCGTCTGCGCGTCAGAGTAAAAGATATGAAAGAGGTGGTGGATCAGACGCTGCTCACCACCGGCGCCAACGGCATTAACCGCGTCAGCGAGCACGATATCCAGGTTATCTATGGCCCGCAGGTCGAGAAGATCGCTAACGAGGTAAAAAGCGCGCTTGGCGTAGCCTGAAGGATTTACGTCTACACTTAACAGACTGGAAGCGAACGAGGAGACGGAAATGTTTAAACATAAAACCAACGAAGAACGTAAACAGGAAGGGGACGTCAGCAAGAGCGCTCCCGAAAGCACGCCGCACGTTCACAACGCCTATGAAGAGGACGATCATCCGGCGGCCGATGCGCCCGCTGAACACGGTGAGATCCCGCGCACCCGTGACGATCACAATGATGACAAAAAAGATCCCTACGAGGATCGCGAGAAGAAATAGCACCGCGCCGCATTCCCACCTTGCTGAGTCAGTAAGTGAAGGTGGGAATCACCCCATCATGACTGCAGGAAGAATTGCCAGGAACCGATCGCTTTACGTTCCAGCACCATCGTCGTTTCTTTGCCGTCGATAACCACAAAATATTGCTCTTTAACCTTCAGGCGCTTGGGAAAGTTTTCGTTTCCTTCATAGCGGACCCGAAGCTTATTGCCAAATATCTCCACGTCGGCGCTGATATCGAACTGCGGAAGATAAATTTTACTTTTCACCACTTTCTCCTTCTCGATGCTCAATGCATAGTTGTAGCCGGGTGCAGGACGCCGTAAAGAGTGTAACAGCAAAGCTGTAGCACGGTGGTGCGAAAGCATTTGCGCTCCGCTTTACCGATTTGCTTACGCGTTCAGCAGCCGCAAAAGCGATAACGCTCCGCTTTTTTACTCGCTTGCAATTGCGGTCGATGCATGCGTTAATGACCACCTGGTCTGATCAGCAGACAACCTCATCCTTCGCTCCTGTCGTATCTCTCATTTACGTTAGTGCCGCTCCTGAGCCTGCCTGTTTGAGTTTTATCTCAATCGTACCGATGTGTCGCTGCAATTCAGCTATAGTTATTAACAGGCTTGAAGTAACGGGACGTTATCTCTCATAACATGCCCGGCACGGCTAAAGGTTAACGCAGAAAAGGCTTCGGCTATATTTCGCCAGTAGATGGCCGCAAGGATGTGGTCATGCATCTTTTTGCTATCGAAGGCAACGATTTCCGCACTCCAGACAGGAGGCAGAAAGTAGAATTCACCGTGCAGGATGGCCCAAAAAGGTCCGTCAGCTGCCAACGTCACAGGACGCAAAAAAATTATCTCAGCTATTATTTATCTTCGCTGCCCGCACTGTCAGGGCTCGCAATATCGCCGCTCCGTTTATGACATCAACGTCAAAAACCCGCTTGGCGCTAAATGTATTTTTTGTAAATCGGCCATGATTCAAATAAACCCGCAGCCGATGGCTGCCTGATGTTCTTTTGTTCATCCGAACCTCTCCCCATTCAAGGCTGCCTCCGGGTAGCCTTTTTACGTTTCTGGTTAAACACTCAGCCTGCCGCTTAAAAGCGGGCTGGACTCACCGCTAACCACCTCCGTTCAGTTTTGAGCAAAAAGCCTGAAAGTTATACGAAACAAGGGATCACTTCGCTGTCCGCGTACTGGAAAAGGGGAGAGCCTCTCGATGCATTACCTTTTTGCCGGCAAACAGCGGCGCGCTGCCCCAGGGGCTATCCGGCTCTGGAGCGAAAGCGGCTCATAATAAACGGCTAACAATCAGGTGCGTTTATAAGCACGTTCTTGATGTTCTCCTCGGCGTCCTGCCAGGCACACCCTGAAAGCTGCGCGGGTTCGCCCTGCGTAACAGCTTCACTGGCGGCTTCACCTGAAGACGTTATCGGTTTTCAGAATGTTGATATTTCCGGCGCGAAATCACGCTTATATGATGGTCTCTTTGCAGGGAGAAAAGCCATGAAGAACGTTGTACTGAGTATGCTTGCCAAAATTTCTCAAATAGATGCGAGCACGAAACAACTCACAGCACGCGTTGAGGCACAGTCTCTGTTGATCAGTGCGCTGGTGCTGGCCGTAAGCAAACAGGGCGGCGTAACCGAGATGATCGAGGGCGCCAACAAGGCCATTAATACGGTTATTGATTCTGCCGATTCAGACGAAGTGCTTAAGTCAGATGCTGCACTCCTGTTAAGCGAGCTTCAGGATTTGCTTATTATTTCGCGTGCTGTAGATAGCGCCGATGAAAAAATAAACCATGAGGGTCTTAATGAGCTTGCTGGGGTCAGTAAACCGGCAGACCAACTGCCGTCAGACAATAATTAACGCATCTCATCGGGCCCGCAGCCTGCGGGCCTTTAACGTTACGATTATTTATGCAGCCATCTGTCGGCACTGTTCAGCGCAATGATGGCAGGCTTTCGCACATTCCTGACAGTGGTCGTGTTGATGCTTCCTGCACTCATCACCACACTTCTGGCAAATATCTGCACAAATCTGACAAATCGCGCTGGCTGACTCACTTTTTAACGCCATAAATTGCGCCGCGAGTCGGCATATATTTGCGCATTGCATATCCATTTTGATGCACTGGCGCATCATTTCCAGATTTTCTTCTTCGAGGCACGATGCCGCACAGTTATCACAAGCCGCTGCGCACAGGTAACAGGCTTCGATGCATTTTTTGTACTCTTCTGACATATTTCCTCCTGGGCTGAAGTCACCTGTTAAGCCTGGAAAACCTGGCTGATTATGCAAATGCAGAATGCGTAAATAAGTTTTTCAGCGCTTCGTCTACTCAACAATCCGCATAATGTCTTATTAGCGACGACAATGTGGGTGGGTTCGGTGTCGCCATAGATGCGTTCTTTTATGGATTTTTGGCAATAAAAAACCTGCCGGAGCAGGTTTAATTAATTTAACAGCTTTTGCTGACTGGCTTGTCTAAGGGTTTAGTTTTAATCCACCCTCTATCTCCGCAATCGAAGCAAATCCAGTTACCCGTCTTTACTCCAGCGGGGCCTCGTTGCTCTTCTGGATGAGCTGAGCCGCAATCAGGGTATGCATTTGGAATTCCTGCTGGCACTATTAGCCGCTTCCGCTTCCCGTGAACCTCATCGACTATTAGCTGTAAGAGTTTAACGATCCCTTCTGAAATCAACCCATTCTTCCCAGCATTTTTCTGGATTGATATCACGATACCCACGGTTTTCAACAAGAGCCAGTGCGGTATTGGCATCAACCACAATAGCTGTGGCGTTATCTCGAATAGTGTTCACCTCTTCCTCAGTCAGGGGAAATCCTTTCTCAATCTCTTTACTGAGCAGCACGGCAATAAGAGGAGGCACAAAAATTATGCTCATTTATCAGTGTCCTTTTCTGAACAGGTTTTGACCTTAAAGATAATCCGCCGATGCGGGAGTGAAAGACTATTTAAAGTCACCCTGACAAATAGGGAGATTAGTCTAACCCGGTTGACTTGCCATCGCCAAAGGTGAACAGGTTGGTAGAGTATTCTGGCTTGCCTGTTGAGGCTGTAGCTGATCCTGATAATTACTGGGTGTTGAGCTTCTGGCAGCCTGGTGTCCTTTCTCGCGCACATAAGAAGTCGTGTAATTATGTGCCTGGTAAGCCCCATACCCAAGGGCACCAACAACAGCATACTTAGCCGAACGCCTGGGTTTTGAAGATCTCTTTTTAGCTACTGGCGTAGAAGCATGATATGAGTAGCCAGAACTATGACTGTAACTTCTATGACCGCCCCCGCCTCGGTGACCGCGAGCATCTGCTGTGAAAGACGTTACTACTACTGAGACCATCAGCATCCCTAAAAACATCTTTTTCATTGCTTCCTCTGCTTTTATGGTTTTTGCTAATCGCTATTTTCGACGAAAAGCGCAACTTCTTTAGCAAAAAAAACTTCTCTTTGGATGAATCTAGTTTATGAATATATGAGCATTACCGGCAGTAAAAAACGTGTTTAGCCGAGTTATTTAGCCGTAATATTAAAGACGTTACAAAGGAAGAGGTCGAAGATGAAGTTGAAACCAAAATTTGAAGATTACACGGAAGCGGAATTCACTCAGTTAGTCAGTGAGATTTGTAGCGCTGAAGGTGGTGAAGCCTACCAGGATGAATTACTGGAAAACTTTATTGCAGTAACTGAGCACCCTGAAGGTTCTGATCTGATTTACTACAGCGATGATGATGATGTAACGCCTGAGAAAGTCATTGCGACTGTCAGGGCGTGGCGAAAAGGTGAAGGGCTGCCTGATTTTATGAGGTAATCATCACAGGGCGTTTTTGCTAGTGCACCTGACAATCCATGTTAAATAAAGGTTATGCAAAGTGTATACTCCCCATCACATTGGAAAAGGAGTATGTATGAGCAGTTTTAAGCTAGTCAGCACTCTAAAATTTGTGAACTCTAATGGGCATGCAGCTAAGTACGAAATCTACTATGACCTAGCCACGTCCGAGCATCATGCAGATATTTTTCATATTGCCAGCACTACATCTCAGGGTCTTGGCGCCAGCATGATAGAGGTTTGGCATAAAATTCATGTCACTTACCAGCGCATTCCTGGTAATACTCTTCGTGACATAGAGGATTCTTGCCTGAACCATTTCCTTGGCAAGTAAGTCATACAAGCCGCCTACGGGCGGTTTTTTATTGGAGCCAATATGCCAGATACCTACCGCATCACCGTAACCACAAAGTCAGGTGAAACGCATGTTGGCCTGATGAACCGGTCACAGCCAGAAATCGTGAACGGCTTCATTGGCATTGCTCAGGAAGATGGCGCTTGGGTATACCTCGCGCCGGATGACGTGCTTAAGATGGGATACGTGCCGCAGTGATCTTGAGGTAGTTATCAAATAACTAAGACAAGATATGAGCCGGGCGTTTACGCTACACGCTTGCCAATTGTCGCCGGGAGTTCAACTAAGATCTCCCACGCAGGACCAAGGCCATTGTTAACAGCGCGCGTACTGCTTGACCAATAAGCATCTAGACGAGAAGTAAATTCGCTAGAGCCACATTGAGCGTTGTAAACGTACATATCCCCTTTATGAATTTTGCCATCGCTGTGAACCTCATAGATAGGGGTTGATAGCGGAGATCTGCTAAAGCCACGAAACCACTTGGCTGTCTCAAGGTCCTCCCAAGCGAAAATACAATTAAAACGAGGCTTTGTTGAATAAATCAGCTTCAGGACGAGTGACTCTGTAGCTGACCGGGTTTTCAGGCAATACGCACGCTTTCTGGCATACCAGCCTTCGTTATTTTATTCAGCGCACGCACCAT